>QHPW01000264.1 GCA_003219675.1 Verrucomicrobiota bacterium | reverse complement strand
ATGTGGCGACTCCGGGTGCGCTCAACAGTGCCGCTGGTCTGGGCACAGTCGCGAACCTCAGCGTCAACGAATGGATGGCAGACCCGGCCAACGGCAGCGACTGGTTCGAGATTTACAACGGCGGCCCTCAACCGGTCGCGCTGGACGGATTGTTTCTGACCGACGACCTGACCCGGAAGACGCTTTCTCCGATACCACCGCTTTCGTTCATCGGGACCGGCGCAAACGGATTCGTCCGCTTCCAGGCGGATAGTGATCCCAACGCCGGCGCGGACCATGTGAAATTCAAGTTGAGCAAGTCCGGCGACACGATCGGCATCTACTCGTCTGCCGGTACGCTTGTGGCCGCGGTCAGTTTCGGTACCCAGCAGACGGGAGTTTCGCAGGGCCGGTTCCCCGACGGCTCGCCGAACACAATCAACTTCACGACCACGGTTTCGCCCGGTGAAAGCAATTATCTGCCGCTCTCGAATGTCGTGGTCAACGAAGTGCTCAGCCACACGGACCCGCCGCTCGAAGACGCCATTGAGTTTTACAATCCGGGCGCCATTGACGTGAACCTGGGCGGCTGGTTCATCAGCAACACACAAGAGAACTTGAAAAAGTATCGCATTGCGGACGGGACCACGGTTCCTGCGGGTGGGTTCAAGGTTTTCTATGAATTTCAATTCAATTCAACCAATGGCTCTTCGATTCCCTTCACGCTGAATTCAGCGCACGGCGACCGGGTCTATCTGTCGCAGGCGGACGGAAGCGGGAACCTTACCGGGTATCGGGCGGCGGCGGCATTTGGCGCGGCAGCAAACGGCGTTTCATTCGGCCGCTACACGAACAGCATCGGAGAGGTTGATTACGCGGCGATGAGCGCGCGTTCGTTCGGCGCCGACAATCCATCCACGGTTGGCCAGTTCCGAACCGGGATCGGCGCGCCGAATCCGTATCCGCGGGTCGGTCCTGTAGCGATCAACGAAGTCATGTACGATCCTCCAAGCCTGGACGGCATCGAGGACAATACCCTGGACGAATACATCGAGTTGTTGAATGTCACGCCGAACGCCGTGCCGTTGTTCGATCCGGCCGCGCCGACGAACACCTGGAAACTTAAAGGCGGCGTGGATTATGCCTTCCCACAAAACATCACCTTGCCGGGGGGAGGATTCCTGTTGCTGGTCAACTTCGATCCGCTTGCTGACCAGGCTGCGCTGGCGGAATTCCGGACTCGGTACAACCTGGACGCAAGCGTGCCGCTTTTCGGTCCTTACAACGGCCATCTGGCCAACTCGGGTGAAAACATCGCGTGGTACAAACCCGACCCGCCGCAGGCGCCGCCGCATCCGGACGCGGGCTTCGTGCCCTATGTGGTCGTCGAGCAGATCCATTACTCCAGCCTGCCGCCCTGGCCGGCCAACGCCACTGGCACCGGCTCTTCCTTGCAGCGCAATGCCGCGTCGAGTTACGGGAATGATCCGGCCAACTGGCTGGTTGGCGCGCCGACTCCAGGCCGGGCAAACGGCAGCACTCCTTTTGATGCGGACGGTGATGGCCTGCCTGACGCCTGGGAGATTCAAAACTTCGGTTCGATCAACGATCCACACGCAACGCCGAACGCCGATCCGGACGGCGACGGGTTCACCAACCTGCAGGAATACTTCGCGGGCACAAATCCGACCAATGCATCGAGCCGGCTGCAGATCGACTCCGCGGGCAGGACAGGCGGCTCGACGACTCTGCAGTTCGTCGCGGTCGCGGGCAAGACCTACAGCGTCCTTTATCGGGACGACCTTTCGAGTGGAACGTGGCTGAAATTGACGGATGTTTCCGCGCAGGGCAGCACCGGCGCGATGACCATCGGCGACCCGACGAGTGGCAGCGTCACGACGCGGTTTTATCGGCTGGTCACTCCGGCGCAACCTTGAACGCGGACCGCATGCAAACCCGCACATTCCGAATCGGGTTCATGATTCTGATCCCGGTGCTCGTGCTCGTCTCGGGGCGGGCCCAGACGACGAACGGGGTGCTCAGTGTGCAGGTCGGGACCGGCGGGACACCTCCGCTGGCGCTCGTCAACCACGGCGAGCTCTGGCGTTATCGCAAAGGCACAAGCCCGCCGCCGGTCGGTTGGCAGACGAATGTCGACTCCGCTCTCGACGGTTCCTGGCTCAGCGGGCCGGGCGGCTTTGGTTACGCCGATAACGACGACGCCACGGTCCTGTCCGATATGCAGAACAATTACACCACCCTTTACATCCGCAAAGCGTTCGAGGTTGCTTCCGGCGTTGACACTAATCGGCATCTGAAACTGGTCATGGATTTTGATGACGGTTTTGTCGCGTGGCTGGACGGCGCGGAAATCGCGCGCGTCAACGCGCCCGGCGCGGCCGGGAGTGAACCGGTCTTCAACGCGATTGCGACGGCCGGCCACGAAGCTTCCGGCGGCGACCTGGCTTCGAATCCGAATGCGCCGACGACCTACGATTTGGGAGCGATGGGAACTCGGCTTCAGCCCGGCACACACATTCTGGCGATTCAAGGTCTGAACGCGGCGACGAACAGCAGTGATTTGTCGTTGATCGCAGATCTTTCCATCGAAGGCGATTCATCAGGAGTGAGTGAGGGCGTTTTCTTTGCACTTGTGAACACAGACGTTGTTCTGCTCACCGGCAGCAACACGATTCCTGGTTCCGTTCGGGTGGCCGTCAACGGCCAGGATGCAGAGCTCGATTCCGCGCAGGGAACCTGGTCGAAAACCCAAACTCTCGCGCCGGGTTTCAATCGGCTGACGGTGCAAGCCCTGGACTCAGCCGGAGCCACGCTGGCTTCGACAACCAGGGACGTCGTCGTTGAGCTTTCGTCCAGCTACGTCGGAGGCACGCTCGCGAGCAACAACGTGTGGGACAGCTCGATGGGGATCATCCATGTGACAAACAGCGTTGTCGTTCCGGGCGGTGGAATATTGTCCATCGAGCCGGGGGCGGTGCTTCTGTTAAACGGCGGAACGTCGATTCTGGCCACGAACGCCTCGATCACGGTCAACGGGACTTCGAGCAACACGGTTTATTTTCTGCCGGCAGACGGCGCCACCGTCTGGGGAGGGCTGGTTGCGGCCGGGACGGGCGGAAACCTTCAGGTGCAGCACGCCGAAACCATTGCCGGGCGCGTCGAAATACTGGAAGGAGCGACGGGCATGTTGGAGGATTGTTATCTGCACGATTACCTGGTGAACAGCCCCGCCATCGTGCATGCGCTGCGCGGCGCGTCGCTGACCTTGCGTCGCAATCACGTGCAGCGTTATTACGAGCATCTGATCCAACTGACCCCGGTTGTGATCGAGGATTGCCTGTGCGAGAACATCACCGGTGACGGCATTGACTTCGACGCCGCGCCGCCGGGCTCGGTGATCCGGCGGTGCACCATCCGGCACGGAGATATTTTCAACGTGGACGGTCTGGACATGGGGAGTTTCACCGACGGCACACCGACCCGAGGTGTTGTGATCGAGAACTGTTTGATTTACGACTTCACTTTCGACAAAGGGGTCTCCATTGGCGAAGCAGCGCAAAACATCACCGTGCGAAATTGCGTCATTTACGGCGTTCAATCGGGCATTGCCGTCAAGGACTCGTCGGTCGCCACGATTTCCAACAACACAATCGTCGATTCGGATTACGGCCTCCATTTGTACCAGAAGATCGCGGGTCAGGGCGGCGGCCACGCGACAGCCTATGACAACATCATACGGGGCGTCGGAACCAACGCCGTTCTCGACAGTCTCTCGACCCTGACCATCAGTTACAGCGACGTTTCCGGCCCCGGCACTTATCCGGGCACAAACAACATCAACACGGATCCGCTCTTCGTGAATCCCGCGGCGCGCGATTATCACTTGCTCCCCGGCTCACCCTGCATCGATGCGGGCGATCCGGCGTCACCGAGCGATCCGGACGGCACGCGCGCGGACATGGGGGCTTTTCCTTACAACTCATCGGGCGCCCCACTTCCCCCAACCATCACACTCCAGCCGAAATCGCAAACCGTCGCGGAAGGCAGGGACGTGACCTTTGCCGTTCAGGCCGGTGGGACGCCACCTCTCGCGTATCAATGGCGCGCGGGTTGGCTGCACGGCGACATTCCCGGGGCGACAAACGACACACTCCTGATCACGAACGTGCAGCCGAACGCGGCGGGCAACTACCGCGTGACGGTTTCAAACCTGGCGGGTTCGGTTGCGAGCGAGATTGCGGTTCTGAACGTGATCACGCCGCCGACGATATCCGGCACGGGCTTCGACGGCACAAACATCTCTTTCACTTTCCCGAGCGTGACGAATGTCGTTTACGCGATCGAGTACAAAGACACGTTGAACAATCCGGCCTGGCTGATCTTGCGCACGGTGAGCGGAAATGGCAGCCCGTTCACCCTCGATGATCCCGCCACCAATTCGCCCGGCCGGTTTTATCGCGTGCGCGTTCCGTGACGGGGCGCGCGCGTGGCGTTTTGCGGCTTGGATCCCGTTCCAAACCGGTTTACGCTCGAGCTGTGGCCAGCCCAAAAGAAATCGAGCTGCCCGATGGCACCGTCATTCCCATTCTTTATGAAGACCGGGCGGTCTTCGCCATCGACAAGCCCGGCGGTTGGCTGCTGGCTCCCGAATCCTGGGACAGGACAAGCCGCAACCTCCATCTCGCGTTGATGTCCGCCATCCATGCCGGCGATTACTGGGCCCGTTCGCGTCAACTGAAATTTCTCCGTTTCGTTCATCGCCTTGACGCCGACACCAGCGGAGTGCTGCTGCTGGTCAAGAAGCCGGGCGCGGTCCAGGCCTATACCCGGTTGTTCGAAACGCGGCGGGTGGAAAAGACTTATCTGGCGGTGGTGCGGGGAGAGCCGAAGCATTTTAGCTGGAGTTGCCGGCTCAAACTGGCGTCTCGATCGGGCACGACCAGGAGAGTCAAAGTCGATTCGCGGCACGGCAGAGAGGCGGAAACACTTTTCCGCGTCCTGCGAACCAACCGCGGCCGGACGCTCATTGAAGCCAGACCGCTGACCGGTCGCACGCACCAGATCCGCGTGCACCTGGCCTCCTCCGGCCATCCGGTTCTGGGCGATGTCCTTTACGATGCGCAGTCAGACAACCCGCAACCGGAAACTCGCGACCCGCCATTTTTTCCTCTGGCCTTGCGCGCCGTGGCCCTGAGTTATCACGATCCGTTTCAAAAGCGCACCATCCGAATTGAAGCTCCCATCCATGAATTTTGTCAGCGGTTCGGCTTTTAGGCGGTCCTGATTCAAATTGTAGCGGCGGTCTATGACCGCCGAACACGGCACTCATAGAGCGCCGCTGGCCAGATCGGGGCGCAACCCGTTTTGGGTAGTGCCTGAATTTGAACTTGCGAGATGCCCCTAATTAACGCTGGAATCGGTTTGATAGGCAATCATCGAGCTTTTGAAATATGAGCTCCAAAAATGATGCGGGAGCAGATAGTAATCCCCCCACAACACCGATTAACGCTAAAAATCCAACGGCCGTAACCAAGAAGGATAGTAATACAGTAATTATCATAAATAATCCTGTATCTGGTCCTGGACAGCACCGATCTTGGGTTAAGCGAACCGTCGTAGGAATTGGAGTTGCAGCTATCATTATGATTATCGGAACACTCACCGAGATTCCAAATAATGTAATGAACTGGTTCATCCATTTGAGAGAGATTTCCAAGGCGGACAACGCAACAGATCAGCCAGCCCAATTGGCAATTACAAAGGTATGGTGTGATCCCTTGGTTCCAGAGGTTGGAAAGACCCTCAAACTCAAGGTGGCCCTCAATAATATCGGCAAAACACCAGCAAGAAACTGTGTAGCTGTGGCCGTAGTGGAGCCTGTTCCAAAAGGCCACAAGCCAAACTTCGATTATTCCAAGGAAAAAGTAATCAGATTAGGGTTTCTTCCACCAAACGCTGAGCAATATCAATTCACCCTTCAACCTGTAAAAAGCAGAAGCACCGGTCAGGAAGGACCACTTAATCAAGAGATCTACGAACAGCTTGGAAGCGGAGAGATAACGCTTTTTGCACATGGTCGAATTGACTTCTAAATTGTAGCGGTGCTCTAGCCCCCTCTCGGCGGTCACAGACCGCCGCTACAATTTTGATTTTGAGACTAAGACACTTCTAAGACACCTGCTATGTATTGACAGGGATTTCGGGCGCGGCTAACCTGCGGCTCGAATCCCAGAAACCCGAGCGCCACTATCAGGCGACACTGAACCGCCTTTGTTTGGAGCGCCGAACCGCGGAGGAATTGCGGAAGGGACTGACTCATGACTGGTAATGAGTTGACACATTTCGGAAACTTAATGGTGGATGGAGGAGTCGCGCCCCATTTTTCCGGAAATTCTCTCGCCCCGCATCGCGGGCGATGCTGCAGATCTTCCCCGTCTTCAAGCTGCCAACATCCAACCCAATGACTGCTTATGAAAACAAAGCTCCTGGTCTCACTGTTTAGTTTGAAACCGCGGACCTTGCCCGAACGAACTCCATTGAAACGCGACCAGGGCAGGGGAGAGCCAGGGCACGTGCGCCGGCTGAAATCAGGCGCGTTGGCTGTTTGCCTGGCTGCCGTTTGGAGCGCCGCCGGCGGCTCTTTCACGACCGATTTTGCAACTGATCCGGGCGGCGCCCTGCTGGGCAAGGCCAAGGTCGAGAACGGAATTTTGAAACTGCAGGACCTGCAGGAGCTCATCGATGGGACGTCCAGCCTGCCCATGTTTGGTTCCTACGTGTTCCAGGACATTGATGCAGGACAAAAAGTGGCCAGCTTCACCGCCGACTTCAAAGTCAGCATCCACGGCGGCACGGAAACCCCGGCCCAAGGCTTCAGCCTCGTGCTCGCGAACGACATTGCCTCACTCACCGATCCGTTCCGCGAAGGCGGCGCGACCGGGGAAGGCACAGGGTTCAGTCAGGGACTGATCATTTCCTTCGACACGGTGGATAACTTGCAGGATTCGGCGCCAACGGCAACGACCCCGGCGATGCGCCGGGTATCATCGTGAGGATCGGCGGGCAGAGAGTCGCAGCAAAAAGATTTACCGGCCTCCGCACCGGGCCGCCCAATGATCAGACGCCCGTCTTCGTGCCGGTTCATATCCAGTTGGATGCCGATGGGACACTGGACGTGGTGTACAACGGTGCCAAGGTCTATGACAACTTCGGCATCCCATACGCCCCGATCGCCGGCAACTTCGGTCTCGGCTCCGGCACGGCGGAACTGACCGCGGCCATCCGCGCCAACCACTGGTTCGATGACATGACCATCGCCACCACGACCGTTGGCGCAGGTCCGGTGTTGCTTTCGGCACTGCCCTTGGGCACATCCGTGCGGCCGGACGCAGTTATCGAAGTCCAGGTCGAGAATCTCGGCGGCGCGACGGTGCAGGTGCAGTTTGACAGTCAGACCGTTCAGCACCAGACCAGCACTTCCGGGACGGTGACCACAATCACCTACGACCCGCCCGGTGCTCTGACTCCAGGCTCGACGCACAATGTGACGGTCACTTACGGAGGCAAGTCCTTGACCTGGGGTTTTACCGTGCTTAACGCGACGATCATCCCCGGCAGCTTCGCCGTGGCCTCCAACACCGTGGATACGGCCACGAGCGGTTTCAAGGTGCGGGTTCACCAACTGGACACGGCTGCGGCCGGGGGCAACACCTTCCAGCGCGCAGAGGATCAGCTCGCCGGAAAACTCGGTCCGAATGTCGCGGATCTCTCGCAGGCCAACCCCGATGGCACGTTCGACAAGCAACTCATCAACATGGAGCAGGACGGCGCGGAAGCGGGCTTTTTCAACGCCACCGAAGGGCATGCCGACGAAACCATCCCGGGCATCCCCGGGAGCGTTGGCAACACCGACAACATCGCCATGGAAGTCCGGGGCTACCTCGAGCTCGCGAAGGGGGTTTACACCTTTGGACTGGTCAGCGATGACAACGCGCGCCTGACCATTGGTCCTGACCCGCGCGACGCGACCGCGGCCAAGGTCATCGACGTCACCATCGGGACTGCGACATCCACCGTGCTGGTGGACGCCGACGGGATCTATCCATTCCGTGTGGTGTGGGCGGAAGGCCAGGGCGGCGCCAACCTCGAATTGTGGACTGTAACCCCTACAGGCACCCGCATTCTGCTCAACGACCGCGCCACAGCCGGCCATGTCAAAGTGTATCGCCAGCTCAAAGCCGGGATCCAGACGCCGCCTTATATCAGTCTGGCCAAGCCCACTCCCGGGGACGTGAATGTCACCACCATTCCGAAGATCGAGCTCGCCATCACCGAGGAAAGCACCCAGGTGAACCAGGCCTCGATCAAACTTTTCCTCAACGGGATCCAGGCTGCTCTGGCTCCCGGCGACATCAGCAAAATCGGCAATGTGACCACCATTCGCTATACGGTGAGCATTCCGCTGCCGCCAAAGTCCGAGCAGAGGATCAGACTTGAGTTCGCCGATAGCGCGGGACAGAACGTGGCCCGCGAATACACGTTCACGACGGGGAGCGGTGCCATAGTTGCCGGCTTTGCAGGCGCACAGTGGGATTTCGACAACGGCAACCTGGCCGCCACCCTGGGCCATGATCTGCAATACATCGACGGCACGCTGGCCAGCCGCTATCAGTTCGGCACCACGACGCAGTTCGGCATCCCGGACATCGGGGGCAAAGCGGCGCGGGTGATCCACATTCCCTGGAACGATGACGCCGAAGCGGATGCCAACGGCGTGATCTTCAAGCGACTGGGTCTGCGGGTCAATCACGGTCTCGGCGCCAACGGCGGGAGCCTGACGAACAAACTGAACCAGTACACGCTGATCATGGACCAGCTCTGGGGCACCGACGGTCCCAAGAACTTCGGCTCGATCCTGCAGACGCATGACTTGGGCAATCCGACGGACGGCGACATGTTCT
>QHPW01000059.1:26800-28053 GCA_003219675.1 Verrucomicrobiota bacterium | reverse complement strand
TTACCCTAGTTATTTAGGGTTGTCAAGTGGAAGAATGGGTGTATTTTTAGGCTTATTTATGGTCTTTTTGACTAAACATCTTGTATATGCTGCGCTCACAAAGCCTGCAATTATCGCCACAACCAAATAATGCACAATCTCAACGACATCTTCTTTGAGGCCATAAAATTGGTATTGGCTGGCATTATCGGAGGACTTATCGGAGCGCGTGCCAACGACAAATTTACTCGCGCCAGAGAGAAAGAGTCTGGCATTGCCCAACGTAAGCGAGATTTCATCGCCTATATTAGACAGTGGAGAAGCGAGATAGAACTTGCTGAACGAGATATTGATAAATGGGGAGTAAATGGAATAATCAAAACCTATCAACTCGGACTTCCGTCGTTTAATGCTGGCATTGGCCGAGTGCAACCTGATTTCAGAGACCGGAAGGAATTCAACGAATTGACTTCTCGCATCAACGGTCTTACAGCACAGAATTTGCAAGGCCAGACCAATCCACCCGCCATAATTCTTGAAGCGATTGACGCCCTTTTGAGGTTTCTTGGATAAAAACCCGCGTATGACAACACTATGAATCCAGATGAGGCAGTGGAGATGGAGAATCTTCGCGCAATTGTAAAGGACCAGGCAACGAAGTTGGAGCTTCTTTCGGAGCAATTGGCAATGACGCTTCGCTCCAACAAACAGTTGCTTGAAGCCAACGCCCAATTGAGCATGAATTTGCTCATGTCTAAAGCCCCTCAGAAGCCTTAATAGATACCGTCCTTTGGTGGTTTGGGGTGAGGCTTCAGTTTTTGCCATTTGACACCCCTTGTTTTAGGGAATCTTCTTGCGTGTATGAACAATGCGAAGATTGCCCTTGTGATTGCCGAACCGATAAAAAGCAAAGCCGGATACGCTGACCAAGATACTTGGCGCAGTTTTTTAGCCAGTATCCAAAAAAACGTGAAGCAAATCGAAGGAATAGAATGCTTTCACGAAAACGTCTGGCAGATTCCTTTAGATAATGGATTGCCCTTCTTAGTTGAGTTACTTCGTTGGGCTGGGGGCATCGGAATACAAATCCGCGTCTTGTTTCTGGAGGAAGCTCCAGACTGGATAAAATACCCTCCAGATGAGAAAACCACCGATTAAAGCGCCTATTCATTCAAGGGTAACATTGTAAGTAATTCCCCTAATTTGGTGGCGGCGGTGCCGCGGCACCGCCGTGCGCCGCGGCAGCGGCGCACCCACCTTAAGCAGATCAGGAC
>QHPW01000059.1:0-26739 GCA_003219675.1 Verrucomicrobiota bacterium | reverse complement strand
CCTGTCTTGTGAGAATCCGGGAGATCAAATGCGCCGGTCTGCGCGGAGCGACGCCGGAAGGCGGATGGACCAATGAATTGCGGCCCGAGGATTGCGTTCACACCTTGATCGCTGTTCACACCGATCAGGGCCTGGTCGGGCTCGGCAGCGTCTTCAGCAACGATCAGCTCGTCCGCGCCGCGCTGGCGGTTTTGGAACCGCTTTATCGCGGTGAGAATGCGCTCGAGCCCGAGCGCGTGACCGAGACGCTGCACCAAAACACCTTTTGGCTCGGACGCGGCGGTTCGATCACCCACGCCATCAGCGGCATTGACGTCGCGCTTTGGGACCTGCTGGGCCAGGCCGCGGGCCAGCCGGTGGGCCGGTTGCTGGGGGGACGCTATCGCGAGCGGGTGAAGCCCTACGCTTCTGTTCTTATGCAACAGCCGGAGCCGCTCGCCGATCAGTTGCGCGCCATCCGCGCAAAAGGATTTCGTGCGTTCAAAATCGGCTGGGGACCCTTTGGCCGGGATAACGCGACATTGGACCAGGCGATCGTTCGCGCAGCGCGGGAAGCCGTCGGCCCGGACTCGCTGTTGATGGTGGATGCCGGGGGCAGTGACGCCTTCTGGTCCCAAGGCTACAAGTGGGCGCTGCGAACGGCAGAGATGCTGGCCGACTACGATGTCACCTGGTTTGAAGAACCTCTGCGACCGGATGCGATGAACGATTACGTCGAATTGCGCCGCCGAACGCCGGTTCCCATCGCCGGCGGCGAGGTCCTCACACGCCGACAATCGTTTCAACCCTGGCTGCAGGCGGGTGCGTTTGATATTGTGCAACCGGATGTCACCAAAGCCGGCGGCATCAGCGAGGAACGACGCATCGCCTGGATGGCGGAGGAAAACGGGGTTCGGTTCATCCCGCACGGATGGAACACCGCCGTCGGGCTGGCCGCCGATTTGCAACTGGCCTCTGCATTTCCAGACACCGATCTGGTGGAATATCTGACTGGCTCTCCGTTCATCGACGAGATCGCGCTGGGCGGCTGGCATCTGGACGGCGAGGGATTGCTTCCAATTCCTGCGCTGCCAGGCCTGGGATTGAAGTTGAATCCGGACGCGCTGGCAAAATATACCGGCGGAGCGCGACTGTTGGATTGACAACTCGTTTTGATCCCGCTCACCCCAAGGCTGGCGAGCTTCGCCCGCCCGCCCCCCTGAACCTCGTGGCAGCCGACGTGAGGGGGCTCACTTTTCAAATGCGGAGTGCGAAGTGCGGAGTGCGGAACGCGGAATTGAACCAGAGCCTCCTCACGTCGGCTGCTACGGTTCAGGAGTTCAAAGTGCGAAGTTTTGGTTCTTTCCCCGTGCTGGAAGAAGCCACCAACAGATGAGCCGTCCCTGACTGCTCGACCGCTTCTCCCTCTCCTGGGGGAGAGGGCTGGGGTGAGGGCGAGCGTTTTGTTCAGTCAAGAAATTGAGACGTATCGCAGACGGCGCCTGCCGCCTCCAAGTTAGGCATTGCCCCGGCCGTCAGAGACGATTAACAGGTTGGGCATGAAACCGCGGAAACGAACGAGAGCGTCGCGGGCAGCGACCGAATTCCGTTACGAAAAACTCACCTGGCCTGAAATCAACGACGCCGTTGACCTGGGCAAAGTCTGCATCGTGCCTTGTGGCGCGGTCGAACAGCACGGCGCCCATCTGCCGCTCGACGTGGATATTGTGTGTCCAACCGGGATTGCGCGCGGCACCGGCCGGCTGATTCCGGATAAGGTGCTCGTGCTTCCCACCGTGTGCTACGGCTACACCGGCCACGTGATGGATTTTCCCGGCACCATTAACAATCACTACGAGCATTTCATCGACCACGTGCTCGACATCACGAAATCGCTGGCTTACCACGGATTCAAGAAAATCGTGCTGCTCAACGGTCACGGTTCCAACATGCCGAACCTCGACCTGGTCGCGCGCCGCACCAACCTGGAAACCGACGCGGAATGCATCCTGTGCGCGTGGTGGAACCTGCTTACGGTGGACAGGAAGTTCCTGCAACGCTGGCGGCAGAGCAGGTTTCCCGGCGGCTGCGCGCACGCCTGCGAATTGGAAACTTCGCTTTATCTTTACCTCGATGGCGACAACGTGCGCAAAGACAGGATCAAAAGCGGCGTGATCAGCTTTAACGAAGAGGACAGTCCATTCAATTGGGTGGACCTTTTTGCCTCGGGCCCGGCGACGCTCATTTCCTGGACCAGCAGCTACAGCGAAACGGGCGTTTTGGGCGACGCGGAATTGGCCAGTGCGGAAAAGGGCAAGCAAGCTTACGAAGAAGCGGTCAAACAACTCGTCCGTTTCATCAACTGGTTCAAGGATCGCCCGAAAGACAGGCGCCGCGATCGCCATCGCAAAAAACCGACCCTTCCGATGCCATGGAATCAGAGGCCACTGTAACAGCCGAGGCGACGAGGCGCTATAGGTCGGTTGATGGTTGATCGTTGAGGGTTGAGTGGAAGAACTTTGAGCCTTGTGACCTCGGCTGCTACTGAGGCAGTCGGCTCGTTCTCCGGTGCAGGTATCACGGCTGATCGTGTCCGGGATGTCCTTCGCCGGCAGACGGTCGTTGGGCTGGCTTGCGGTCGCCGCCTACGTCGACTTTCCGCGAAAGGGTGAATATCCTGCGCACCACTCAACGGAGCAATCCAAACCTGGTAGCAGCCGACGTAAGGAGGCTCTAACTTAATTTTACGCGTTCCGCGTTCCGCGTTTAAAAAGTGAGCCTCCTCACGTCGGCTGCTACCGGATAGGAGGGCGACGGATTTTCTCCGCGTCCGGGTGCTTCGCCTGACCGTACAGCTTCCAGAACTTCGGCCAGAAACCGTCTTGGAGCGGATGGAGAGTCGGGTAGCCGGGCACGACCGCGCTGTTGAATGTCCATTCCGTCGGATGCTTCACCAGTTCTGCTCGCAGCGGATTTTCCAGGACGTAATTGCAGACTCGGAGCGTTCCGTCGCCGCTCTTCTTCCTTGAGCACATGGTCGTGCCCTTGCTGTTGAAATTTCTGCGGCGCAAGTTTGGGTTCGAGATGCGCTCGCAGGAAGGCCATGCCATTGAGTTGGTCGGAATCCGGCCGCAGCCCCATCCAAACCAGGTGCAGATGATCGGGCATGAGGCAGTAGGTCGGGCAGAATAATCCCTCTCGTGCGGCGGTGTGGAGCAGCATCTCGCGGAACGCCGAGTGAAACCGTTCGTCCAGCCAGCCTTGTCGACGGTGAGAGATGGGAAGTGTCCAGTGAACTACGGCGTCGCCTTGGTAGTATTCGCGCGGCAAACGAGGGAGATAAAAGCGCCGATTCAGGTTTGGTTCGTTCATTGCGAGGCCGGAATCGTATCTGCCAGGCAGTTGGGAATCCAGAGCTGCGTGATCATTTCGTAGCTGCCGACGTAAGGAGGCTCTGACTCAATTCCGCATTCCGCACTCCGCGTTACGCATTTAAAAAGTGAGCCTCCTAACGTCGGCTGCTACGAAATCATTTACGATGCTTGAGCTGCTTTCGTTTCAATCGGCGTGACCGGGTCCAGCCACAGCCAGCAGAGTCCGCCGAGGAAATAGATGATTCCGGAAATCCAGAAAGTGAGCGCCCAGTTTCTTCCGCTGGTATCCAGGATAATGCCGATCACCAGCGGCGCGACCGCCGCTCCGATGCTGCCCATCATGTTCATACTGCCTGAGAGTGTGCCGGCATATTTCCCGCCCACATCCATGCAGGTGCTCCAACTTCCGGGCATGGTGAGGTCGTTGCAAAAACTCGCCAATCCCATGGCGAGCATCGCAAGCAACGGGTCCCGGATATAAAACGAAGAGATCAGCAGAACGGATGCGCCCGTAAAACCCGGCAGCGCGAAGATCCGGCGCGCTCGCGCGACACTCCGCGTCGCTTGAACGACGCGCGGCGTCATCAGACCGCACACAATCGACCCAAGGCCCCCGAAGAACAATGGGACACCGGCGAGGGCCGCGACCAGGACCTTTTGCGTCGTCTCCGGAGCGCGGAGTTCCCTCAGCACATTACCCAGCCAGAGCATGAACGCGTTTTGGTCGAGTTCCAGGCCGCGAGTTTCTTTCAGATATGTCGGCAGCCAGGTGACGTAAAAGAACCATCCGTAGGTCAGGCAGAAGTATTGCACCCAGAGCAACCACACGGTTCGCGATGACAGCAGCTCGCGCCACGGTGCCTGGAGTCGGTGGCAGGGCGCGGTGTCCTCACCGCGCCACGGTCCGGCGGGCTGGGGACAACCCGCCCTGCCTTCAGGTTCGCGGTTAAGAGGTCTGTCTTCGTCAGGCCCGATATTCCCCTCTCCCTCCTCGTCGCTTCCGTGCAGAAGTGGAGAATGCCCGTCGGAAGCCTGGTCCCGAAACGAGCGATAGAAGACGAATGCCCATATCACACCGGCCAGGCCAAACAGAGCGAAGGTATTTCGCCACGAAAGCCAGGACATCACCCAAATGACCAGCAGCGGTGTGAACGCCCCGGCCCAGCGGGCGCTCAGCCACAGGATGGCCTGCGCGCGTGTGCGTTCCTGGTCGGGCAACCAGATCATGAAGGCTTTGGTCAGGTTTGGAAAACAACCGGCCTCACCCATGCCGAAGAAAAACCGCGCGATGACCAGGGAACCGAGATTCCAGACGTACCCGGTCGCGGCTGTGAACACCGACCACAGAATCACCACTCTTAACAATACTTTGCGCGGGCCGATCCGGTCGCCAAGCCAGCCGCCGGGAATCTCGAAGAGCGCATAGGCCCAGGCAAACGCTGAAAACGCCAGGCCCATCCCGCGCGCCGTGAGGCCGAGTTCTTCCTGCATGAAGGGCGCGGCTTGAGAAATGCACACCCGGTCCACGTACGTGAGGATCGCCAGCGTCGCCGCAAAGCGCAGAACGCCATGTCGAACCTGAGCAGCCTTGGACAAAATGTTCATTGGGTCAGTCGGGTTTGGTACGCTGAAACAGTCAACGCCAAGTTCGTGCGCAATGGGGCGATAAAACGGGACCGTCAGGTAGCGCCGACTGGGAGTCGGCTGTTTCGTCGATTGGCAATCGGCGAGCGTTCGAATGAATAGGAGCCGCCTGCAAAGCGCCAACCCGCGCCCAAAGGACGGAAATCAGGGCTCGCGAGGACGCTCGCTCCACCAGGTTCAGGGGCAGTTTTGCACCTTGGGGTCGAGTATATTCCACCGCCGCGGAAGTTTTGAGGCTCACTTCCGAAACACAAATTCCTTCGAGTTCAGCAACCCCCACAAAATATCCTCCAATGCCGCGCGACGGTCTTTGCCGGATTCGAGCCCGGGCAGAAGATTATCCAGTTCCCTCGGAGTCGGCGCGCGGGTCAGCGCGGTCCAGAAAAGCTCTTCGAGGATTTCCCGGTTGGACTTGCCGCCGGCCAGCAGGCGGGTCACGCAGTTGTCCCTTTCGGCGAGCAATTCGTTCGCCGTCGGCCCGCTGATCATCTGGAAGGCCTGGCCCATGTTGCATTCACACGAGCGCTCGCTGTCGGTCGCCAGCAGCCGCGGCGGTTTGCCGAAGATTTCAAGGAACTGGTCCCACTGATTCGCCCGGCGTTTGCCCTTGCTTTCCGGACGCACCCCGGGCAACTGCGCCGCGCGCAGGCCTACCGGATAGCCCGAGAACTTCAACGACACGCCGGTCACCCGGCTCTGGCAATCGAGCAATTGTTCCGCGCCTAACCGGTGAACCAGCGCGTGTGAGCAATTCACTTCATCGCCTTCATTTGTGTCGTTCGGCTCCGACGCCAACTGATACACGCGCGAATTCATGATGAGCCGAATCAGGTAGCGCACGTCGAACCTGTGCTTTACGAAATCCTGCGCGAGCGCGTCCAGCAGTTCTGGATGCGACGCCGGATTGGTGGCGCGAAAGTCATCAGGCGGATCGACCAGACCACGGCCCATCAGATGAAACCAGATGCGGTTGGCCTGGACCCGGGCGAATAAAGTGTTGTTCGGGCTCGTGAGCCAGTCCGCCAGCGATTCCAGAAAGTCGTCCTGCTGTCCGCTTCCGTCGCGCGTCTCCGACGGTGAGGGCGGAGTGTCCTCGCCCCGCCGTTTGTTCCGATTGGACGATGGCGGGCGGAGGACAGCCCGCTCCATTTTTTGCGGTTGGTGATCAAGAGAATCCGTTGCGCCAAGAAAACGGGGTCGCGCGTCCCTGCCCGTGCGCGGATTCCTCACCGAACCTTCGCGCGCGAGGAAGACGATCTGTTCGCCGTTCCATTCGTGTTCGTCGCTGCTGATTTCGCGTTTGTTCTCCACGACTTTGTATTTCACGCGCGCAAAGAGGTCGGCCCAGTCGTAGTAATCGTCCTGCGTCCAGCGATCGGAGGGATGATTATGGCACTCGGCGCATTGCAGGCGTGTGCCGAGGAAGACTTGCGCCGCCGCCTTGGCACGTGTGGCCGCATCGCGATTCGGGCGGTAGAAATTCGCCGCCGGACTGCTGTAGGTGCTGCCTCGCGCGGTGATGAGTTCGCGGACGAACTGATCCAGCGGCTTGTTCTCAGCGATGCCTTGGCGGATCCAGTGGTGGAAATTCTGCACCCCTTTCTGGTCGAGCGAATGGGCTTCGACCCGGAGGAGGTCGGCCCATTTCAACGCCCAGAAATCGACAAACTCCGGACGCTCAAGTAAATCTTTGATGAGCCGCGCGCGTTTTTGTAGCCGCCGACGTAAGGAGGCGCTGGCCAATTCCGGATTTCGGATTTCGGATTCCGGATTTCCGATTTCAGATTTTGAATAATGAGCCTCCTTGCCTCGGCTGCCACGGGCCGATTGATTCACAAACGCACGTGCTTCCTCCGTCGTCGGCAGGATGCCCAGCAAATCGAGGTAAGCGCGTCGCACGAACACTTCATCAGAGCACAGTTCAGACGGGTTCATGCGGAGGGTGCGCAGCCTGGCGAAGATCTGGTCGTCGATGTAGTTGTTGAGCGGCGGGTTCTTCCAAACAAAACCAGGCCGCGCCGGCACGAAGGCCAATCGAACCGGCTCCTGGCAATGCAGGTACCGCACGAGCACCGTGGTTTCCCCTGCGCCCTGGCCTTGCACAAGTCCATCGTGCGATACCCTGGCCAGACTATTCGCGGGCTCGTAAACGGCGAGCGAGGTAATGTCGCGCGTGACGCCATCGGTGAAACACGCCTGCACCCGCAACTGCACTTCGGTCGCCGGTTCGACCAATATTTCCTCCTTTGGCGTGACCACGATGCGCTCCAGTTTCGGTGCGGAAGCCAGGTCACTGGGCATCCCCTCGGCGATCCACTGGCGGAGGATTTCGTATTCCTGCGAGTCTTTCCTGAATCGCATGCCGCCTTCATGGGCGACTTGAGTGGTCGGCTTCAACAAAATCAGTCAAGGCGATGTAATCAACATCCGGGTCCTGCCCGCGCAGCGAGAGCTTGAATCCGCCCTTGCCGTTCTTGTTGCCATGACACGTCCCCGCGCTGCAACCCGCCTTGGACAGCACCGCCACCACTTCATTGCGAAAGGACACGGTGCGAAATGCGGAGTGCGGAGCGCCGAGTGCGGAGTCGGCCCGAGCGCCCGTAGTAATGAGGAGCAGCGATAAAGCGCCTGCGGAAAATGCTCGCATGAAGATGTCAAAGGCAGACAGTTCCATAGGCATAACGTCGTTGATGTTCGGATGACATTAGCCTGAACCGGCGCCGCTTGCCAATTTGAAGTTTAGTCGATCGGGTGTGGGAGTTACAACCGAGTTTCATTCTTGACGCGCCGGCGACGCGAAGTTGCTATTGCCCCGTGCGTGGAGTGAACCCCCCCTCGCCGACAGATACCGGGTAGTGTCCCAATCTGCTTAAGGTGGGTGCGCCGCTGCCGCGGCGCATGGCGGTGCCGCAGCACCGCCGCCACCAAATCAGGACACCGCCAGACACCGCGTTAAGTTGACAATGAACTTTCGCCCGTTTGCAGCCGCCGCCGCGCTGGTGGCGCTCACGAACCTCCCGGCGGCGGAGCTTGAGCCATCCAATTCCCGCAGGCCTGAAAACGAGACCGACCTTCGTTTCTGGCTGGAAAACATGGTCTGGTACCACCGCTTTGCCAGCTCAGAGATCAAAGCAGCCACAGGCCTGAGCGAAGGGGAGATCGCCGTGGCATTGTCGAGGTTCGAGATCGGGAAAGACAACAGGCCTGAGCGCGCGGCAAATGCGCCGTTGCTTGTCCTGCCTTATCCGGGCGGACGGCATCCACGCATCGGCTTTCTCGAAGGCGCGATCCATCCGCAACGCGAAACCAAAGTCAGCGTGTTCACGCCGTGGGACGAGGAGAGCTATGTGGTTGTCGATGTGCCGGAGGCGATCTGGTCAAACCTCGGCCTCACTTATCTCGCCCACACCCACGTTCCAACCATTTGGACGCAACAAAAGCTCGATCTCCAAAGGCTCGAATGGAATCGGCGTGCCGACGGCAGGGTTGACATCGAGCGTCGGCTGCCCCACGGCATTGCCTTTGGCGCGAGAGTCAACCCAACCACAAACACGGTGCGCATGGAGCTCTGGCTGACGAACGGCACGAAGGACACCCTGCGCGATTTGCGGGTGCAGAATTGCGTCATGCTCAAAGGCGCCAGGGGTTTTGACCGGCAAACCAACGACAACAAGGTTTTTGAAACTCCTTATGTCGCCTGCCGCTCGACCGATGGAAAACGCTGGATCATCACGGCGTGGGAACCGTGTCATCGAACGTGGGCAAATGCGCCGGTGCCATGCATGCATTCCGACCCGAAATTCCCCGACTGCGCGCCGGGCGAAACGAAACGGCTGCGCGGCCTGGTTGCTTTCTACGAAGGAACGGATGTTCACGCGGAATTCCGTCGCATCGACAACACCGGCTGGCGTGGACCGTAGCAGCCGACGTAAGGAGGCTCTGGCTCAATTTCGCACTCCGCACTCCGCATTTGAAAAGTGAGCCTCCTCACGTCGGCTGCTACGGACGCCATTTTTGGCGCGCACAGGGACCCTGAACGGTGGGGCGAGACTCCGTCGAACCCTGATCTCCAATGGTTGGCAATCAGGGCTCGACGGAGTCTCGCCCCACCCGGTTCATGGGGATGGTTAAAGACACGCCACGACCGCTCCCCGAAGTCTTCCGAGACGTCAGACGTTTGCAGGCTCTGGATGCGTCCAAGGTGCCCGATAAGGCCTGCGCAAGAGGCGATTGGCCTCCTCATCGCCCATGACCCGTCCCTGCATCGGGTCCCAAGTCAGGCTCCGGCCAAGTTGCATCGAAAGATTGGCCAGGATGCACGAGGTCGTGGAGATATAGCCCTGTTCGATGTCGGCGACGGGTTTTTCGCGCGACGCGATGCACCCCAGAAAATTCTTCCAGTGCCCGCGAATGGCTGGCGCGCAGTGCTTCTCGAGATCCTTTTCGGTTTTGTCTTCCGGATATTGTTCCAGTTCGTAGGTGACATCCTTGTGCACCGGCTGGCCGCCGCCTTCAGGCGTGAAATCATAACTGAACACGCTCGCCTTCAAGGTGCCTTTGTCACCATAGAACGTCGCGCTCCAGGGATACTTGTCGTCCACCGACTGGCCCCAGGTGCGATGGTTCCAAACCACCTGCAATTCGCCGAAATCAAATGTCGCCGTCTGCGTGTCCGCGATATTCGCCTTGCTCGCTTTGTCCACCAGAATGCCGCCGGAGGAAGTGACGCGTTTGGGCCAGCCGAGGTCCATCATCCAGCGCACCATATCGAGCATATGGATGCACATGTCGCCCACGATGCCGTTGCCGTATTCCATGAACGCCCGCCAACTCCGCGGGTGCGTCCATTCGCAATAGGGGCGCATCGGCGCCGGGCCGGTCCACATCTCGTAATCGAGGTAATCGGGCGGGTTTTTGTCCGGAGGATTTCCTTTCGCGCGCATGTGCCAGTAACAACAGATTTCGACGTGCGCAATCCTGCCGAGCTTGCCTTCCTTGAGGAAGGTGTCTCGGGCCTCGATCAAATGCGGCGTGCTGCGGCGTTGCGTGTTCACCTGCACCACCCGGCCGTGTTTGCGAGCCGCGGCGAGCATCGCCTGGCCCTCCGCGATGTCCACGCTGATGGGTTTCTGCACCCAGACATCCATGCCCGACCGGCAGGCTTCGATCATCGGCAGCGCATGCCAATGGTCCGGTGTCTCGACCAGCACGAGGTCGAGGTCTTTTTCCTTGAGCATCTCGCGGTAATCGCCGTGGGTGCGCGGCTTCTTTTTCGACACCTGGCGCGTGGCGACCATGTCCGCGGCTTCAGCCAACATGCGTTTGTCCACATCACAAAGCGACACCACTTCGACGGGCGCGACCTGAATCAGGCGAAATAAATCACACTTGCCATACCAGCCGCAGCCAATCAGGCCGACGCGCTTTTTCATGTCGCCGAATTCGGCGGCGTAATGGGGGAGGGCCGACAACGCCAGGGCGGCGGTGGCGCCGGTTTGGAGAAATGTTCGGCGGTTCATGGAAACCCTTTTAGCCCGGCTCCGCGGCAAACACAAGCCATCATGCGTTGGGCTTATTTTTCTGCAACCCGCGGGTCCGGTTGCGGGTTCTTGCGAGAAACAGGGGGCATCGGCCCCAAGAAACAGAAACCATCAACGCCCGGAATCATTATGAAACAGTTCACTCGCCACACGCTAATGCTCGCCGCCATCTCCGCCCTCGCCACCACCGGTATTTGCGCCGAAAACACCCCTCCCGGCTACATCGACTTTGGCAAATTCTCTCCGCCGGCCTCAGGCGGCGAATTAGTTGAAGTCCATATCAAGAGCAATCTGATCTCCATGGTGGCGCGCCTCGCTGAGAAGCACGAGCCGGAGGTTGCCGAGCTCCTCCGCGGCCTGCATCTGGTTCGGGTCAATGTGATCGGGTTGGATGACGGCAATCGCGCCGAGATGGAGAAGCGCGTGAAGAAGCTCCGCAGCGAACTGGATGCTCAAGGCTGGGAACGCATTGTCACCGCCCAGAAGAAGGACGAAGACGTAGGCGTTTACCTCAAGACCCGCGGCGAAGAAGCGGTGGAAGGCGTGGTGGTCACGGTCATCCAAGGCAACCATGAGGCCGTGTTCATTAACATCGTCGGCAACATCAAGCCGGAGAAGATCGCTGTCATCGGCGAGCGCTTCAACATCGAGCCGCTCAAGAAGATCGGCCAGGCAGTTGAAAAGAAGTGAACCTGCGACCGCATGACAACCTCAGACAGACATTCAAGGGTAGCCTTCTTCGGTTTTTGCACATGCCTTGGGGCCGTGAACGGTGGGGCGAGACTCCGTCGAGCCCTGACCTCCCATGGACGGGAATCAGGGCTCGCGAGTACGCTCGCCTCACCGGGTTCACGGAGAGCGTCCGACGACTTTTGCGTCACCCATGGAGACCATCATCGGTGTGGTGACCCGTCCTCCGTAGCTGTACTGCGGAGGGTGGAGACTCCGTCGAGCGCTGATCTTCAAAGGAGAGAAACCAGGGCTCGCGAGTACGCTCGCCCCACCAGGACATGCGCGCGGTTGAAAATCGGAATCGCGTTCGCGCTAGCCTTGCTTTCTGTTGCCTTGACCGGGTGTTTTAGAGTCAGCTCGGATGTGAGAGTCCTGCGCGATAGTGTGATGAACTCCGCTGCTGCGGACTGGAACGAGAAGATTGAAATTGGCGTCGGCGCGCTCACCTTGAATCTGGCGCGGGCCGGCCTTGCCTTCGTCGATCTTGATGCCGAAGCGCGTACCGCGCTGCAGTCGGTCCGCGGCGCTGAAGTGGGCGTTTATCAACTGCGCTACCGACACAAGCCGCTTCAACACTCCGCGATGCTATCCGCGGCTGACAAAGCGATGGCGAGCCGCGGCTGGGACCGCATCGTCGGTGTGATGAGCCAACGCGAGTTGGTGGCGATTTACGTGCGCAACGACGTCCGTTCCGCCCGGAATGTAAAGGTCTGCCTCCTCACGCTGAACGGCCGGGAGATGGTGGTGGCGTCCGCCCGAAGCAACCTGGAACCGCTCATGGAACTGGCCTTCAACCGGCCGGAATGGCAGCCGACGGGTCGTTCCGGGATTCACTTCTAGGCTTTATACTCCTCGTGTTTCAGAGTTCCCGGCAGGGGTATCGGATACCTGCCGTCGGAATCCGATTTGAGCGGCGGCGGTGAATCCATCGTCAGTTTCTCGATCCCCGGGGCGTATTCCTCTTGAGAATTCAGCATTTCCTCGTAGGCGATTTCCTGTCCCGTGTGAGCCGCCTTGCGGCCCATCGAAGTGACCAGGCTGGCTTCGACGCCGCGCCTGGCTTCGTTGTAGGGTTTGTCATTGCGGATGGCGTCGATCAGGTCGTTCCATTCGTTCAGATAGGGATCCTGCTCGTCGCGGCTGACTTTGGATACCCAGAGCTGGTTGGCGCGGTCCGGATTCTGGCCCTTGTAAGTGCTGGAGGGCAGTCCACAGTCGTTGGCTTTCGAGACGATCGCCATGCCCTTGCTGCCGTGGGCGTAGCTGGAGTAAATGGCGTTGCACCCCGTGATGCAGCGACCATCCATATACATCTTGGCGCCGTCGGCGAACGTGTATTCCACCGAGTAGTTGTCGAAGTTCTGATCCACGGCATTGCCGCGATAATGGCGTCCTCCCACCGCCTGAGCTTTGATCGGCCAGGCGTTTTTCATCCAGCAGAGATGGTCAATGTGGTGAATGTAAAAGTCGCTGAAGCACCCGCCGCTGGCCCAGAGGAAGCTGTGAAAGCGCTGAATCTGCCAGAGCAATTCACTCGGCTTGCCGGGCCATTTTTCCGAAAACGCCGATCCCACCGGCCCATGCATCCGGTAGCCGCGCAACAGAATCAGGTCCCCGATCTCGCCGTCCTGGATGCGCTGATACAGTTCCTGCAGTGCCCGGCTGTGGCGAGACATCAACCCCACTCCCACTTTGAGCTTCTTAGCCGTCGCCTCCTCGGCGAGGTTGAGCATCCTGCGGGAAGTCGGGCCATCCGCCGTGAGGGGCTTTTCCATGAATACGTTCAGCCTCTTTTGAATGGCGTAAGTAAAGTGCACCCAACGAAATGCCAGCGGCGTGGTAAAGATCGCGATGTCGCCGGGTTTCAGGCAGTCCATCGCCTTCTTGTAAGCGTCGAAGCCGATGAACCTGCGGTCTTGAGGCACGTCCACCTGGCCGGCGCTGTGCCGTTTGACAGCATCGTAGCTGCCGTTGAGCCGGTCCTCGAAGATATCGGCCATGGCCACGAGCTTGACCGGAACGCTTTTGACATCGAGGGCGTTCGCCGCGGCGCCGGTACCGCGGCCACCGCAGCCGATCAGTGCCACTTGAATCGTATTGCTCTCGGCGGCGTGAACGTGCGGGATGGCCACGCCCGCCAAGGCTGATGCGGCGGCGATTTTGCCGGTGCTTTTGATGAATTCGCGACGCGACGTGAGGTTATCCGGAGTTTGGTTCATAAGACACATAATCCCGACGCGGACCTGCGGCTGTCAATTCAAGAAAAGTGCCTGGGTGCTCGCATGACTGCCTTACAGGGCCATTGACAAAGTGCTGGCTCACGCGGATTGCCAGTCCGCGATACAGCCGATTGACAATTGGCGCTACCGCGTAGCGCAGACTAGTAGTCTGCTGTATCGCCTGTTGTTAACCGGCTACGGCTGCGCAACCATTTGCGCGAACTTTGTCAATGGCCCTGGAGGGTTAAATCAGACGTGCCAGCCTTTGCGGTACTCCCGTTTCACCCACTGATTGAGTTCAGGGATGTTGGTGACTTTCATGCCGGGCCCGTCCCATTCCACTTTTTTCCCTTCGCCAACGTGCTGCGCCAGATTGCCCAGGATGGCGAATTCTGTCAGCCGGGTGCCATAATCAAAGCTCACGGCGGTCTCAGTCTTGCCCGCGCGGCAGGCCTCAATGAAATCGGTAAAGATGTCCTTGGGACGCGGCAGTGTGGTGGCAGGACGGGGAATTTCCCGCATTTTTTCCATGGGCAGGAGGTGCATTCGCTCGCCATAGGTTCCGGTATAGATCACGCCCTTTTCACCGACATAGAGCGTGCCGTTCGAGCCGAATTCCTCGTCGGGATACTGCTTTTGCAACTCGGCCAGTAACGGCGGGAGGTTGCGCGCGTCACCCTTGGCGGCCCTCAGGTTCCCGACCGGCTCATCTGTTGTGGTTTTATTGAGGCCCTCGTACCAGAACGCCTTGACCGGGGGCATATCGCCGCGTCCGGGAAAATCCCAGCGAATGCGGCTCCCGGTGGGATAGCGTTCATTGCTGCCGCCCCGGATGTACTCGACTTCGATGCTGGTCGGGTGTTCGAGCTTGAGCGCCCAGTAAACGCCGTCCAGCACGTGGCAGCCCATGTTGCCGATCGAACCGTTCCCGAAATCGTACCAGCCATGCCATTCGTGCGGGTGCAGGTCCGCGTGGTAATCGCGGTAAGGCGCCGGGCCGATCCACTGATCCCAATTCACGCCGGCGGGTGGGGGTTCTGAGGGCGGACGCGGACCGACGCCGCCATTGGCGCGGTCGGTCCAGCTATGGGTCTCGGTGACCTTCCCAATGACTCCGGACCAGATGTATTCGCACAGGCTTCGGTAGCCTTCTTCGCAATGCCCTTGATTGCCCATTTGCGTGGCCACTTTGGATTTCCGGGCCATCTCGCGCAGTTTTCGGGCTTCACCGATGTCGTGGCACACCGGCTTTTCGCAGTACACGTTTTTGCCCAGTTGCATGGCGATCATCGCCGCCAGCGCGTGATGATGATTCGGAGTGGCGATAAACACCGCGTCAATCTGCTTGCCGATCTTGTCGAACATCCGGCGGTAATCCGTGAAAACCTGCAGCTTGTCCGCGTCCAGGTTATGTCTCTGCAGCCAGCCCTTAACCGATGCGTGCTTGTTCTCGTCCGGCTCGACGATCGCGTAAAGGTTCTGGCCGTTTTTGCCGATCACCTCGTCCAGGTGATTGAAGCCCCGCCCACCGCAGCCGATCTGCACGCAGTTCAGTTTGTCGCCGGGTTCCGTCGCGGCGAGGGTATTGGGAACGGGAAAGAGACGGGCCGCAGACAATGCCCCGGCGGCGAGAGCGGTGCGCTGGAGGAATGAACGACGATTCAGGTTGGATTTCATACGCATTTCTTAACGCGCCAACGCCCCGAGTGCAAGCAGCCGCTTCAACCGCGGCGCACTCTTCAAATTTGATTTTGAACATAATGATTTCTCCGATTATGCTGGCGCCGCAAAATGAAGCCTGAAATCTCTCTCAAAGCCGGCTTGGCACCGATGATCGTGGTTATTCTGCTTTTGTTTTCCGCGCCGATGTTGGGTGCCGACGCGCCAGCAAAAGAAGCCCTTCTTTTGCAGCTCCCCGCCCCGACGCTGAAAGGCACGCCGGAAGACCTGCCGAAGGGGCCTAACATTGAACCGCTGTCGGACCGCCCGCGACCGGCCTTTATGGTGCCCAAGGGCGTCAAGAACGCTGCGCTCGGCAAAACGGTGACCAGCAGCGTCGCGCCCTTCGCCGGCGAATTGAACCAGATTACCGACGGGAAGAAGGAAGCGTTTGATTACGACGCGGTGGAGTTCAAGAAGGGGACCCAATGGGTCCAGGTCGATTTGGGAGACTCCTGTTTCATTTATGCCATCGCGGTGTGGCATGACCACCGATATATCCAGGTGATGCACGACGTGGTGGTGCAGGTTTCCGACGATCCTGAGTTCAAGAACAACGTTCAGACGCTTTTCAACAATGACGCAGACAACTCGTCGGGACTGGGGGCAGGCACTGACCGCGAATACTTCGAGACCCATCAGGGGAAGATCATCGACGCCAGGGGTGTGAAGTCCCGGTACGTGCGCGGCTACACCCGAGGCGGCACCTCCAGCGCGCTGAATTGCTGGCAGGAAATTGAAGTTTACACGCTGCCGGCCAAATGAACCAGGACCTGCGGCGGCGCCATTTTACCTTGTCTTCCCTTCAAGAGGGGTGCCGGCACATCACCGGCCTTATGGTTTTGATGTTCGCCGCGCTTGTTTGCCTTCAGGTCTCCTTCGCGCAGCCCTTCACCGTCCAGGGGCCCGGCGTCAATTCGAACGACTTTCGGATCACCACGTTCGCCAGAGGCCTGGATTTTCCGCTGGGCATGGCAAAACTCTCCGACGGCTCGCTCCTGGTAGCCGTCAGCCAGGGCGCGAATTTTTTCAATTCGACCGGAAGGCTGGTCCGACTTGTGGACACGAACCAGGACGGCATTGCCGATGGTCCGGGAACGGTTCTTTACACCAACCTGCCGGGGAGCCAGAGCGCTCTCCGCGTGGGAGGCGACCTTGTTTTTGTGACCGGCCAGACAAAGCCGATCACAGTTCTGCGGGTCGGCGCCTCGGCCAGCGATCCTCTCACGTACGCGGGACGGATCGTCATCAACTATCCTCCCTCATGGGAACATCCAAACTCCGCGCTGGGTATCCGCAAGACTCCGGGACAAACCAACTGTTACGACCTGCTCTTCCAAGTGGGTTCGGACAGCAATTTCGCCGTGACGACGCGCACGGTCTCCCTCACGAACGACAGCATCCCCGGCGCAAGCGGCACGCTGCCCGGCGACTCCGCTTTCATGCTCACGATCACGGACCATAGCACCCGCGTGACTGCGACGAACCTGACGCATCTTGCCTCCGGTCTGCGCAATCCTGCGGGCTACGCCTTTCATCCCGCCACCGGGGACTTGTATTTTCAGGACAACGGCATTGACGGTCTGGCGGACCCCAATGAACCGCTGAGTGCGGACGAACTGAATTTCATTGCCAGAACCAACATCGGCGGGTTGACCGGGTATTTTGGCTTCCCCAGCAACTACACCGCCTACCGCACCGGCGCGGTCGTCGGCGGTGCCGGCATTCAACCCTTGATCGCGTTCCAGCCGATCCCCGATCCGTTCACCGGGCACGAAAGCGAGGGCGCCGACGACATCGTTTTTGCGCCGCCGGGCTTTCCGGACGGACTGAACACCGGCGTTTTTCTTGGATTTCACGGCCGATTCAATGCCGGGGGGACAAACAACGAGGAAAATCCGGTGGTTTATGCGGACCCGGCCACGGGCGCGTATTTCCATTTCATCGAAGGACAGCAGCCGGGCATCGGCCATCTGGACGGCCTGCTGGCGACCCGCGACTCGTTGTTCGTCGCGGACCTCGTCTCAACGGGGAACACCGGCAATGGCGCCGGCGCGGGTGTCCTCTATCAAATCAAGTCCGTCGTCAACCCAACAGCCCCAACTCTTGGCGCGCAACTCGTGGGTTCGCAAATCGAGCTGATGTGGGACCGTGGTGTGTTGCAGCAGGCCGACGACGTGACGGGACCCTGGAACGAGGTCGTCGATGCTTTCAGCCCGCACCGGGTTCAGCCGGTCGCGCCTCGCAAATTTTATCGCGCGGAATACTGAGCAAGGTGGCGGACCACATGGGGCGTCGAGATCGGCCGGGCGAAAAACCCGCGGTGTGCCGGTCCATTAGTTTCCTTTGTGGATGACAATGCTGCCGCCACTGATCTGTTGTGGGTCGGAAACACCGACGTCGTCCAGGGCCCTCATGACATTGTCGTACACGACGGTTCCTGTGACTTTGTCCCATATTTTGATGCGGAATCTGTCAACGCCAAGACCCCCCAGGATCTGCCCATCCGTCGCCGTCAACAGAAATCCATAGTCGCCCGCTCCATTGAGCGTGCCAGAGCCCTTGCATTGGGCCAGCGGGCCGGAAATCACCAGCCACTCATAGACGGTGCTGTGGAAGTTGAACTGCGCGCCGTGAAGCTGAAACTCCGTTTCGCCGACCGGCACGGTGGTGCCTTTCTGATATTTTGCGACGAAACCGAAGCTGCCTTTGCCGGTTAACGAGGGGCTCGCGGCATAAGCGCCAGCCGGTGAATTGATCCAGCCGCCGCCGGTCACGAAGCCGTCGTTCGGATCGTAAATGACGATGAACTCGAATGTCGTCGCGGCCACGCCCGTGTCGTCGTCGGCCACGGTGATGCCGACCGCGTAAACGCCCGCCGCCTCGTAGGCGTGGCTGGCGACGCGGGTGAAGCCGCCGCTGCTCAGCACCGTGTCCTCCGTCCCGTCATCCCAGGAGAGGCGGACGGTGTGAGTGTCGAGCGTCCCCACATCGCTGAAGTTCACGCTCAGACTGGCAGCGCTGCCGAGGGCCAACGGAACGGTCGGCCCCGCAACGCTCGCGATGACCGGCGCGAGGTTGTTCACGGTCACGGTCCCGGTCGCGCTCGCCCTGCCGCCATGGCCGTCGTCTGCGGTGACGGTCACGGTGTTGAGGTCTGAAGCCGTGGCCGTCGGCCGGTCGTCCAGATACTGATGCGCGGCGGAGTAGATAAAAACGCCGGGCGCCAGGTTCAAGACCGTATTCGGCGTGCCGTCGCCCCACGCGATGGTGATCACGTGAGAGTCCAGCGGGTCAGCATCGGCGAGCGAGCCGCTGACCATCGCGGTGTCGTTCTCGTTGATGACCGGAGGCGTGACGATCGGCAACTCCAGCACCGGCACGCTGTTGGCGGGATTGACCGTCAGAGTGACGGTGGCGGGAGCGCTGGTCAATGCCGGCCCGCCCGCGGTCGCATCGTCCGTAACTGTGAACGCGAAGCTGTCAGAGCCCTCGTAACCGGGCGTCGGCGTGTAAAGCACCTGGCCGGCAGCCGGCTCGAACCCGCTCAACGCGCCGTGACTCGGCCCGTTCACGATGGCGAAGGTCAGGGCTTGTGCCGTCTCGGGATCACCGTCGGCGCCAGTCAACTGAATCGCAATCGCCTTGTCCTTGATCGTAGCGATGCTCTGTGGATTCGCCGCGGGCGGGTCATTCACCGGCGTCACGACCAGACTCATCGTGGCCGACCCGCTGGTCAGCGCTGGACCGCCGGCCGTGCCGTCGTCCGTCACGTTGAACGTGAAACTGTCAGGCCCGTTGTAGTTCGGGTCCGGCCGGTAAATGACTGCGCCCGTGTTCGGATTAAAATCCGTCAGTGTGCCGTGGCCTGGTCCGCCAAGGATCGCAAACGTGAGGACCTGCGCCACCTCGGCATCACCGTCGTTGCCTGTGAGTGCAATCGACAGAGCGGTGTCCTCCGCAGTCATCACGGTCCGGGAATTTGCCGATGGCCTGTCGTTGACTGGAGTAATCGTGATCGAGACCGTCGCGACCGCCGAATCCAGCGCGCCGTCGTTGGCCTTGAAAGTGAAACTATCAGCGCCGTTCTCGTTCGGGTTGGGGGTGTAAATCAGATCGGGCGCCGCGCCGCTCAACGTTCCTTTGGCCGGAGGGGAGAGGACGGAATAGGTCAACGCATCTCCTTCCGCGTCGCGGGCGCTCAGCGTGATCGAGGCGGCGGTGTCCTCGTCAATCCTGACGGACTGGGAATTCGCCACCGGAGCAGTATTGGCTGCGGAAGCAAACACGTATGCGGCACCGTCATCGAAAGGGTCTTTGAGCGGCGCGCCGACGAGGACAGTGGATCCGCTTACGGCAACGGAGAAGCCGAATTTATCGAAACTCTCGAGGTCGCTGGCGCTGACCTCGGCGTTCTGTTTCCAGGTGGATCCGCTGCGTTGGAACAGGTAGGCCGATCCGCCAAGCTGGACGGGCGACCCGTTCACTACGGAGGAACTGTCAAAGATCGAGCCGACCGCCGCCAGGTTTCCGTACAAGCCGACCGAAAAGCCAAATTGATCGCTAACTGCTGCGTCGGCGCCAGCCAGTTTCGCCTGCTGCCCCTGTCGCCGCTCAGAGCAACGGACCAGCCAAAGTGGTCGAACTCCTCTCCGTCATCTGCCCTCAGTTCCGCCTCCTGGCTCCAGGACGTTCCGTTGCGCAGGAACACATAGAGTGCTCCCGAATCCACGATCCCGGCATCTTCATCGAAAGGTGAACCGGCGACCAGCGTGTTGCCTTCGAGTCCGACCGAAAAGCCCAGCAAATTGCCCGAACGCGGATCGTTGGAAAGGACTTTGGCCTGCTGAGCCCAGGTGCCAACGCTGCGTGTGAAGACATAAATGGCGCCGGCGTTGAAAGCGCCTTGACCGTCTCCGATCGCCCCGATCGCCGCCGTGTCACCGTCGATGGCCACGGTCGCGCCGAATTGCTTGTTCGCGGCCGGGTCCGGCGGCGTCAGTTTTGCCTGCTCAATCCAAGTCGTTCCATTGCGCACAAAAACGTAGGCTGCCCCGGCCTGAAACGCGTCGGCCGGGTCGAGAGGAGCGCCCACGACAATCGTGTCCCCGCTGATCGCGACAGCGTTTCCGAACTCGGCGGAGAACCCCGCATCGCCGGCGCTCAGCTTTGCCTGCTCGGCCCACGTTTCTCCGTCCCGGACGAACACGTAGGCGGCGCCGCCGTGCACGCTCGCGGCCGAGTCCAATGGCGCGCCAACCACTGCCGTTCCTCCATCGATGGCGACAGCATGTTTCAGTACTGGGCACCAATGCGGTCAATTCCGCCGTGGTAGCCATGAAGAACATCAGCGCAAGACTTCCGAGATAAGAGCGTTCGGCAGTTTTCATAGTTTTCCTTTGCAGGACGTTTTCTCGCGCCGGGCGCCTTGCCTGGCGCCAGGTGCAGAATGGAGTGGAGCACCAGGGATGCCATGGACCCGGCGCCATGCCGCTGCCTTCCCAGTGCGTGATTTTCGGTTTCAGTGTCCTGATTCAGATCAGTGCCGCCCATTTGCCGAACCCGGCTTGCCGGTTGCGCGTCATGAACATTCCGTTCTGAACGGCGAAAGGATCACGGAATCACGTCATGGTATCGCGACACCGGCGCGAAGTCTCCTAAAAACTTCAAGCTTGCTCCAGGCCGGACGCATCTTACTTCTTGAGTACGTGACGAGCGTGGCTTGGGTGCGCCGGCGGGTCGGGGCATTTCTGCGTCGCGACGGATCGCGCCGCGATACCAGGCCGCGGTGACAGCAAGACGTGAACCTCAGCCCAACCCAACCAGGAGGAAAACCATGAGCAACGCAAGCAGGATCGTCTGGCCGGGCTGGCGCCTCCGAGGCGCAGACGCGGCGGCTTCTTATTAACCATTTATTCACCGGCAGGCGTGAACAACTTGCCGTTGACGCCGCGGGCCACGACGGCAATGTGGTGCGGTCTAGTCTTTCTGATTAGAAGCCGACGTGAGAAGGCTGTTCTCACAAAGTTTAGAGAAAGATATGTCAGCCAAACACCAGACGTTCTATGTGGAGAAGACCGAGCGCGGTTGGGTAGTGAGGACGGACGCCAATGACGATCATCTGGGGCCATATTCCAATTGGGAGCGCGCCATGACGATGGCTCTGATCTTTGCGAGGGATAACCAGCCCAGCCAGGTAAAGGTTCAAACGGGTCCAGAAAGCTGGAGGGTGCAATACACTTTTGACGCGCGCGAACGGATGTCTGCTTAGCAGTCAAAGGGGGTCAGTCAAAGGGTTTCCTTTCGTTCGTTGTTTGTTTTTCTCTTGGGTTTTGGCCCTCGACATGACAAAACTCGACCGACTACAGAAATGGTTTTCTGTTTGGAAAGGGCTCGGTGAATGGAGCAAAAAGCGAACTCCCAGGAATGGTTCACACCGGGCATGGTGGTCGTGGCCCAGACGTTTTACCCGTCCTGGAGGGCGTACGTCGATGGCCACCCCGCCCGGTTATGGCACGCGAATCATGCGTTCCAAGCCTTGCAGGTTCCCGTGGGTTCTCACGAGGTGCAATTGATATTTCAGGATCGAAGCTTTCTTGCGGGCCTGGCCATTTCTGTGGCGACTTTGCTCGCATGTATCGAGGGTGCGGTTCGCCGTCAAAGAATCGGCGGTTTTTGTCCCCACGCCGCTGGCCTATGACCCGTGGTGGTGAGCACATTCGATTCGGGCCGGTCCAGCGGCCGCCGCCGTGTGACCCGCAAGTCCCGCTGTTGACCGCGGGGTGTGACGCGGAGGCTCCGGCGGAAGCAGGAACTGGTCAACGATATCGGCGAACATTCGGCGGCAGTTCCAGTAATTGCTGTGGGTGAATCGCGTGGCGAAGGCCGCCAGCGGGACAGCCGCAGATCCGACCAACAGGAGAACGCACAGGAGCAGCAGCCACACGTCCAGCGCGGACAACTCGCGCAACTTTGCCATCCATTCCGACCCGGTCCCTTTCAACAGGAGCAGGAGCCATGGCCCGGGACTCCAGATGAGGCCCATCCATACGATCACGAGCGCGGCAATCACCAGGCACAGCCCGAGCACCACGTAGAACTCACCCAGCGCCAGCGTCGGTTGAAACCTGCAGGTGACATTCACAACTTTCTGATAGTAATCGAGGGAACCGCTGACGAGATCACCCCGATCGTAATAATTTCGCCACCGGATATCATCAAAAAGGCGCGAAAAGAGCTCCGGAGCAGCCGCCAGACGCCTGGCATTGTCCGTTTCCTGCCCGCTCCAGAAACGCTGCTTGAAGCCGTGAAAATGTTCAATGAGCTGCGCGCGCAGGTATTGCTCTTTGGCGGTTTCCTCGCGGAAGAAGAACGCCATCTTGTCCAGCGGACTGCCGAACGTGGCCAGTCCGCAGAGCATCTCGGAAATGTGGTCTGCGCCCTGCATCTTGAGTCGCGTGGTTCCGTCGGTGAAGTAACCGGCGCGGTCACAGCCGCGGAGGCCCCCCTGATGGATGAGGTGATTGAGGCGATTGATCGCGTCGAACGCGATCTGGCTGCCAAGGGAGTGGCCGGCCAGAATCACGCGGTCGTAACGCCAGTCTTCGGGCCGGAAAGGTCCGGCCTCCCCCGCCGGCTCGAGCAGATAGCGGAGCGCATCGACCGCCCCGTCAAGAATGGACTTCCGCACCGCGTAGAACTTCGACTTCGCGTCGGCCGTGTTGTAGATCGCGATGTCGCCAATGACATTGGCCAGGGCGCTCACCTCGCGCCTCTCAACCCAATGGAGCAGCGAATCGAATCCCAGGCCGGCAATCGGAATTCTTGCGAGCAAGCGCAGGAGGCCGGTCAGCGCGCCGAGCGTTGCCGGGATCACGTGAGCGACCGTAGTGACGAAAAACCAGTAACGGAAGGGTTTGAAGTTGCCGCGGGCAGGAGCCGTGGGCGATTGCTTCGCAAAGAACGGGCTGCTGTCGCCGTATTGCAGGCCGAGTTCGGCGTTCTCATGGTAGAACCTGCGAGCGCCGCCGGTCACGTTGGTCACCCAGTTCTGAATGTCGCCGAGGGAGGCTTTGTCTTGCGTCTGGCAGGCCCAGTAATATTCGTAGATGTCCAGGTGCGGCTGTTCCGGGCCAATGGTGAGCCGGATAAAGCTGTCATACCAAAAGCCGCAGGCGCCGGGCGACGGCTTGGCGGCGGTGAAATGAGTCATGGTGATGGCGTCTCGACCCGCGGTGCGAAAGGTCTCGACCAGCGTGCGCGCGAACTGATCGAGCGTATCGAAGGGTTGTTGATTGCCGATTCCATGCACGACCAATATGGCGGTGTCCTGAGACGGCCATTGGCCGGCAAACCGGTTCTGATCAAGCCCGCCCAACACCTCGTGTGGGTTGGCCTCAAACCGCCTGGTGCCGTGCTTCGGATCCGATTCCGGGGTGGAGGTCATCGCCGTGGAAAAATTGCAATGCGCACTGGGGTCTCAACCCGATTGCCGGTGATAATAAGACAGGCAACGGGTCGGGCAACCCCTTAAATGCGGAAAGTAGTCGAACCCGTAAAGGAAACTATTCCGTGGAGGCCACCAGCGGCAGGGTGAAGAGGAAGATCGCGCCGTGTCCCGGTTCTGACCGGGCCACGATCCGGCCGTGATGGTCCTCGATGACGCGTTTGCAAATGGAAAGCCCAAGCCCGGTGCCGCCGGCTTTGCCGTACGTGGCAAAGGGCTCGAACAACCGTTGGGCCATCTGCGGGGGAATGCCTTTTCCGCCATCCTCGATTTCGGTCACGACCTCCGGATGCTTTCGCGCCAGGCGAATTTGGATCTTCCCTCCTCCCGTCATCGCGTCGCAGGCGTTGCCGACCAGGTTGTAGAACACGTGGACCAATCGCGTCGGGTCGATCAAAACCGTGGCCCTGGGCAGTGGCGTGGCAAGCTCGATGGCGACCGATCTGGCGGTCAATTCAGGGCGCAACTCATCGATGATTTCGTTCACGAATTGCGCATAGTCCGTCTCGATCACGTTCGAAGTCGTCTTGTCACCGCGGGTAAACTCGAGAAATTCCGTCACCATTTTGCCCATGCGTTCCACCTGGCGGCGGATGCGGCTTTTGCCCGCCGCCTGCGTTTCCGGAGACGCGCCCTGGATGCTCATCATCTCCGCCGACATCCCGATGATGTGCAGCGGGTTTTTCAAATCGTGAATGATCGTCCGCGCGAACTTGCCGACGGTGACCAGCCGTTCCACCTGGAGCGCCTCTTCGATGTATTTGCGGTCGAACTCGCGCAGCCGGCGACTGAAGTCGCGCAACATCCGCATCGCGAGTTTGGGATTGCGTTCCAGAATTTCCGCGAGGTTTTCACGCGGAATAAAGTAAACCTCCGAAGCCTCGTCGGCGATGGCGTCGGCCGAACGCGGGGCGTCGTCCAGAACCGCCATTTCACCGAAGAACTCGCCCGGACCGAAGGTGGCGAAGACGCGCCGTTGATTATCGCCGAAGCGCGCGCTGATCTGGATCCTGCCGCGGATGATGAAATAAAACCCGTCACCCGCATCGGCCTCTTTGAAGACATGTTGGCCGGCTTGAAGGGATTTCAGTCTGGAAAAATTTTCGAGAGAGGTCAGGTCCGCCTCTCCCATGCCTTTGAACATCTCCGCGCTCCGCAGCGGTTGCACTTCGTCAGTTTAAATCAACACAGCCCCGGCGTAAAGAACAACCGTGGCGCGCGCTTGACAGCGGTGCGTATTTCCCGACGATTCCACCGTGTTCACCGGCAGGTTCAGCATCGCGTTCTCGCTGGTCGCGGTTCCGTGTTTCATCGCCATTGCGAACGATGACAGCCCGTTTCAGATTGGCGTCGCGCGAACGGACATCACGCCTGATTACCCGATTCGGTTGACCGGCTACGCCGTGCGTAAAACGGAGTCGGAAGGGGTCGAACAACGGCTTTGGGCCAAGGGCCTGGCCATTGGCCGTGCCGGGGAGAGTCCGGCGATCCTGGTCACGGTGGACAACTGCGGCGTCTCGGCCCTGATTATCGACGAAGTGGCGGCGCGGTTGAGAAAGAAGACCGGCCTGCCGCGCGAGCGGTTCGCGGTTTGTTCCTCGCACACGCACAGCGGTCCTTGTGTCACCGGCTTCGCTCCCAATATTTTCGCCATGCCCGTCCCCGCCGATCAGCAGTCGCGCATCGAACGTTACAGCAATGAACTGGTGGACAAACTGGAACAAGTTGCGCTGGCGGCGATCGCCGACCGAAAGCCGGCGCGGCTGTCGTGGAACGAAGGCAGGATTTCATTCGCACGGAATCGCCGCACGGCCGGGGGGCCGACGGACCCGGCGTTGCCGGTTCTCTGCGCGAGCGGTCTCGACGGCCGGGTTCGCGCCGTGGTCGCGAATTACGCGTGTCATTGCACGACGCTCGGCGGCGAATTCAACAAGCTGTGCGGTGACTGGGCCGGCTACGCGCAGGAAGCGATTGAACATGATTTTCCCGGCGCCCATGGGCTCATCACCATCGGCTGCGGGGCGGACGCGAATCCATACCCGCGCGGTTCGCTCGAACTGGCCGAGCAGCACGGCCAGGAACTGGCCGCGGAAGTGAAGCGGATGCTCGACGGCCACCTGAGCCCGATCCTGAAGAATCTCACTTGCGGGATGAAGCGATTCGAGTTACCGTTCGACAAGCTGCCCACACGCGAGCAATGGGCGGAGCGCGCGCGACAGGACGGAATCGTTGGTTATCACGCGAAGCGAAACCTGGAACGGCTCGACCGCGGAGAAACCCTGCCGGCCACCCTCCCCTATTTTGTTCAAACATGGAATTTCGGCGATCAACTGGCGATGACGTTCCTGGCCGGCGAAGTGGTGGTGGATTACGCGCTGCGTTTGAAGAAGGAGTTCGACGCTGACCGCCTTTGGATAACGGCCTATGCCAATGACGTGCCCTGCTATATTCCTTCGCGCCGTATTTTGCAGGAAGGCGGTTACGAAGCCGAGACATCGCTTTGGTATTACGACCGTCCGGCGCGCCTCGCTCCGGCCGCCGAGGACCTGATTACGGGCGCCGTTCACGAGCTGATGCCGAAGGAGTTTGTTGCCGATCCGAAGAAGGCCGAATTTCCTCCGCCAAAATCTCCTGATGAAGCGCTGGCAGCCTTTCAAGCCAAAGAGGGGTTCACCGTCGAGCTGGCCGCCGCCGGACCGTTGGTGGTGGACCCGGTCGCTGTTGACTGGGGCGCGGACGGCAGGCTGTGGGTTGTCGAGATGCGCGATTATCCGACCGGCCTGCCGGACTCTGCCGTAGCCCCCGACGCAAGGAACCAGACACCTCCGCCTCCTCACGCCGGCGGCTACAGGCCGGGCGGGCGGGTGAAACTTCTGGAGGACGTGGACGGCGATGGCAAGTACGACCGGGCGACGGTCTTTCTCGACGGCCTTCCTTTCCCCACGGGGATCATGGCGTGGGGCAAGGGCGCGCTGGTCTGCGCCGCGCCGGACATTCTCTACGCCGAGGACACGGACGGCGACGGC
>QHPW01000267.1 GCA_003219675.1 Verrucomicrobiota bacterium | reverse complement strand
GGTCGTCGAACAGGGCACGGACGTGCATTTCCTCGGAACCTTCGCCGCGGTAAACCCGCTGGAGCGGCGACTGCGGATCGTTTGGATTGTGGTCCTGGTTCCAAAACTGGGTGGTTGGCACCTGCAGACTGCGCATGGGACCCCGGAGGTCGAACACGCAGTGAAACACCGGATGGTCTGTCGTCAGTTCAGTCCAGGTCCGCCCCGGCAGAACCCTGTTCATCTCACTGGCAAACCCCTCCCACTCCTCCGAACCCCAGAAATCGTTCACAAACAAGGCGCCGCCGCTGTGCAGATATTTCCGCAAGACGACGACCTCCTCCTCACTCAAGCGCAGGTAACCGGCGTGCTCCATGTAGAGCAACGGGTACTGGGTCAGCATGGGGTCGGTCAACTTCAGCACCCGCGCATCGGGATCGGTTTTGATCGAGGTCAATTGTTGAAGGCGATACGAGAGATTCAGGTCAGCGTCGGGATAATCCACCCACCAACCCAGCCAGCGCAACCTGCCCCGGTTCGAACCAGGGCTGGGATCGGACTTGAAGATGACCCGGGTGAAGGTGAACACGTCCTGTTCGAAGCCCGGAGCATTGGTCCAGCTCGGAGTGCCGGAGGAGTGAGTGTCGGTCTCGCGCGCGGTGCGAAGCTCGTCCTCGTTGACCACCAATCCTCCTTCAATCCGAACGAAACTGCCGGAGAGGCCGGCGCGAGGATCCATACGAGGCCGAAGTTGAGCGAAGCAAAGGCCGGCGGCCAGGGCCGCCGCCGCCAAAATGATTCGGCGCGCATTCACTTCAAAATCGAGTATTGGCCCGTCCGTTCCGAAAGGCGCCTTCAGAGCCTGTTGCGATCAGTATGGCCATCTGCCGGTCAAGTTCCACGATCATTTCGCGTCCCGGATTCAAAGCAACAAATCATCTGAAGCCGCGTGCGACCCCAAGGTCTTTTGGTGTGTCCGACGAACATGCTAAAGCATGAACTCCAGCGTTTCACATTCGCAAAAGAAAAGACCCTGGCGTGCGACCCGATTCCCGGCTCAACCAGGCTGCGCCGCCGGGTTTGCCCTTGTCTGCTCCTCGGACCGATTGCGCAGACGTGAAGCGAGCACCCATGCCATGAATCCCAGAGAACCGACGGCGCAAAGATTCAGGTAAAGCGTCTGCCGGCCGGAGTCCAACCCTGCCGCGCACGGATAAAGAATACCGATGACCAGGAACAGCAGGGCAAGTGCTTTGATGGCGGTGCCGCGCGTGACTCGTGTCAGCAGCTTTGCAAGCACCAGGAGCAACGGGACCAGTATCAAGCCAGTCGTTCCGAGGAATCCAAACAACAGGTCACTGAAATCGCCCAATAATCCGTAGGCAAATGCGGTCGCCGCTCCGAAGAGAATGCTGATCAGGACGGCGTGCCTGACCTGCGCGAGGGCCAGCGTCGAAGCGAGGATGGCGAAGAGCAACAACCAGGCGCGCTCGGTTTCCCCAAGCACGGCGTTCGTCATTTCCCCGGGCTGCGGCAGAGACGGCAGCGCGACCCCCATACCCTGACTTGAGATGGCGTGGTCAAGACGGAAAGTCAGCACGCAACCGCGGGCGCTGTTGGTTGGCTGGATGTCCGTCGGTGTCATGCAGCTGCCGGGATAATTGAGCCTGGCTTTCGGCAGGTCCGGAAGCGTGAGCGTCAGCAGAAAATCACGAATCTCCCTCGCCTCCCGCACCTGAAAATACCAGAACGACACGCCACGGCTTTTGAATGAAATCCTGAAATCCAGCGCCTCGTTCGGTTGCAAGTCGCGCGCGAGCATCAGCGTCGCGTCCTTGAGTTGCATTTGCGGGAGCACATCCATGCCGTTGAGCGTGGCTGGCATCTCGTCGTACATGGCGCGGGAGGCAGGCAGAGGGAAGGCCAGATTGCACTTCTGCGGAGTCCCGGCCGGGTTGTTCAGTTTCCATGAAAAGCGACAAACCGTTTCGTAACCGCCATAGTACGCCGAGCCTTTCTTTCGCGCGTTCTGCTTCAACACTATCTCGTGTCGCTCCGCAACGAACGGATTGGCCGTGACCGGATGCCGGACGATTTTTCGACCTTCAATTCGCCTTGCTCCTGCTCTGCCCCCCAGATCGTTCGCACCGCGTCGTAGTTTGCCTGCGTGACGCGTCCATGCGTGCGTTGAAAATTCGACACGCTCTGGCGCAGGTAGCCGCGCAGGACCGAGACCGTCGCCGCCAGAAGCGCGACGAGCATCAGTGCCCGCGCCAGATGCGTGAAATGGTCGTAGAGCGTCCAGAGCAGGCTGAGTTTCCCGGACGAGTCGGTATTGGATTTGGATTGCCGGAAAGCCGAGAGAAATACCGCAAGCAGCGCCGCTCCCAGAAAGAGCGCGAGAACCGGTTCGACGTCGGCGAGGCCGCTGGCGCGACCCGACAGTTTGAGCAGGATGGATTTCATAGGTGGGTGATTCCGCATGGCCCGCGATGTCGGAACGGCAAAGGCACAAACCCACGCATTTTTCCTGAGGAGGATCGGTTCATCTCGAGGCCGTGCTCACGCTTCAGACGTTCGCGGACGTGGTTGTTGGTTTCACCGAGGCGTGACCGAAAATCGGAACGACTGAATCAGGGAACACACCGCGGTCTTTTTGCTGGACGCCGCTCACTCAAGCGGTGTCAGGGCGAGGAAATTTGCTTCGCAAAAACTCACGAAGCGTGAACCCATTCAATATCTTCGCTGCAATCCTGTCCACCGCCTTCCGCAAAAAGTTATTCACAGTTCGTGGCGGAGCAGGGAGCGCGCCCGCCTCGGGCGCTGCCAACGGCGCCCTCGCCGTTGGCATTCCCTCGCCCTACCGGAAGTTCGTCCTTCTGGTGCAGGGTCAGGCGCGTGGCGCACCGAACAGCAGCCGGGCGGCTGCGCTCCCCGTTCCTTTTGACTGAATCGTTCCGGCCAAGCCTCCGGTCCATCAACAATCAACGCTCAACTATCAACGTCATGCAGCAACAACCCACTTGTCGTCGACGAGTGATGTTGTATTCTCCTTTCCGCTGATGACCAAAAACATATTCAGTCAAATCACGGACGGACGCACCGACTTGGTGTTCGATTACGTCTAAAACGACTATGAAACACCCCGGCCGCCACCGCGCGCTCGCCGCCGCTCTGTGCGCCGCCCTGCCCGTGTTCGCCGACGGGCCGAAGCTTCCCGGTATCGGCGCGGCGATGCAGGAGATGATCGCGAAAAACGAAATCGCCGGCGCGGTCACCGTCGTCGTCACCAAAGACAAACTCCTCCACCTCGAAACCACCGGCTTCGCCGACGTCGCCGCGAAAAGGCCGATGACGCCCGACACGCTTTTCTGGATCGCTTCGATGACGAAACCGATCACCGGCACGGCGATTCTCATGTTGCAGGATGAGGGCAAGCTGAACGTCGCCGATCCCGTGGCGAAATATCTGCCCGGCTTTGCCAATCTGAAGACCCCTTCGGGCAAGCCCGCCAATCTCATCATCACGCAAATCCTCACCCACACTTCCGGACTGGGCGAAGCGAACGGTCCGGACGCGCAAAAGGCAAAGACCCTCGCCGATCTCGTCCCGCTCTGGCTGGCGGCGCCGATGCAATATGAGCCCGGCGAAAAGTGGAAATACACGCAAAGCGGCATCAACGCCGCCGCGCGGATGGTCGAAGTGGTGAGCGGCATGACCTTCGACGCCTTTCTCCAGAAACGGCTCTTTGATCCGCTGGGAATGAAACACACGACCTTTTACCTGACGCCCGAACTGCCGCTGGTCACCGCCTACGCGAAAAACAAAGACACCGGTTTGCTCGAACCCGTGCCGCCGCGCCCTGAGTTCGGTCCGCGCGACCGTCCGCCGCAGGGCAACGGCGGACTCTACTCGACGGCGCCCGACTACGCGCGCTTTTGCCAGATGCTCCTCAACGGCGGCACGCTCGAAGGCCGCCGTTACCTGAGCGCCGCCGCGATGAAATTCCTCACCACACCGCAAACCGGCGACCTGCCGACGGGATTTTTCCAGAACGACACCTACGGCCATCATGGCGCGAACTACGGCTGGGGCATTGGAGGTGGCCGCGATGCTCTCGCCCGGCACCTTCGGCCACGGCGGCGCGTGGGGCACGCAGGCGTGGATCGATCCCGTGAAAGGCGTCGCTTATGTCCTGATGGTGCAGCGCTCGAATTTCCCGAACAGCGACGCCAGCGGCGTCCGCCGCAACTTCCAGCAGGCCGCCGCCAACGCGCTCGCGAAACCGTGAGGTTTCCGCGACCTCCCTTCCCCCATTAACAATCAACTCTCAACCATCACGCCGCAGCGCTGAATCCTGCCTTCTCCCGGCAAACCAGCTTGTCGTTCAGCTCCGTTCGTGTATTCTCGACTACTGTAGATGACACCGGAGGAAACAGCCCGGCAGAGAATCGATCCCATCTGATCAGGCCATGGCAGCAGACCCGCAGATTCCCTCGTTCGACAATGATCTACAGGCCGGCAGTGTGCCCCCGCGGTTGCCAGCATCTGAGCCGCCCGGGGCCACCGGCGTTCCCCCGCCGCTCGCACCGGATCAAACTCGCAAGTCCTCAATCATTCGACAACTTATCGTGCTCCTGCTGAGGACTGTTTCTGGTCGATGCAGTCGTTTCCCTTGTCGATGACTCTTTGATCCTCTTTTCAGATATTCACGCCTTAGTCGCGATCCGCGGAGTTGTGTTCTTTTTAGTGACGCTTATGGCGCTTGCGATATACGGCCTGATGGGACTCACACCCATGATCCCCAAGCGTGTGTTTCTTCCGGTCACACTTTTCAATCCTGCGGCTGGTCTCGTCTCGCTGCCGTTTTTGATTTATTCCTACAGCCGGATTCAACAGGTAGCGTGGGTTATCTCTTTCGGTCAGGTCATTTTCTGCCTGAGTATCCTCTATCGCCTCCAGGGCGGGTTTAGGTTCCGCTGGCCGCTGGTTGCCGAGAGCCAGCTTGCCGCGCGGCGCTTCAGCTGGCTGAACCTGTCGGTGTTCCTGCTGCTCAACGTTTGCGTATTACTGCCCGTTGCGGTCGTCTATCTTTTCCTTTGCGCTGCCCTGGCCGTGGATCATTTCAGCGAAGGCTTCGCGGCCCTGCGCCCGGGCGGTTTGACCGTTCGGGTGAGAAAATACGTGCGCAACGATGGCAAAACGATCCAGTTGGTCCCGATGTCGCACGTCGGCGAATCCGACTTCTACCGAACCCTTTCGCAATCGTTCCCGACCAACGCGGTCATTCTCATGGAAGGAGTGACTGACAACAGGCATCTCCTGACGAACAGAATCAGTTACAAGCGAATGGCGTCGTCGCTTGGCGTCACCGAGCAGGTGGACGAGTTCAAACCAAGCCGGGAACAACTGGTGCGGGCCGATGTGGATGTCGAGCAGTTCGCGACAAGCACGATTGATTTCCTCAACGGAGTGACGCTCGTCTATTCCAGTGGCTTGAACGCCGGGAACGTACTGAAGCTGATGCGATACTCGCCGCCTCCCGACTTTGAGCAGAATCTTATCGAGGACCTGCTCCGGAAGCGCAATCGGCGTCTCCTGGAAGAAATCCAGGCGCAGCTTCCACAATCGGAGAACATCATCGTGCCGTGGGGAGTGGCCCACATGCCGGAGATTGCGAAAGAAATTCGAAGATCCGGCTTCCGTTTGGAAAAGACCCAGGAATATGTGGCAATCCGATTCCGTTCCGGCGGGAACAAAGGCAAAGGCCCCAGGAAAGAAGGGGACCATGGAAGACTTGACGTTATAACATTTGTGGTTACACTGGGGCCATGATTCTTGAACTGAAACTTCGCAAAGTCGGCAACTCCGTGGGCGTCATCCTGCCGAAGGAAGCGCTCGCGCATCTCAAAGTCGCTGAGGGCGACTCCGTGTCGGTCACGGAAGGGCCGGACGGCAGCCTGCGATTGAGTCCGTCCAGGGCCGAGGTCACGCGCCAGATGGAAGTGGCGCAGGACGTGATGAAGCGCTATCGCCACACGTTGCGCGAACT
>QHPW01000048.1:14686-42175 GCA_003219675.1 Verrucomicrobiota bacterium | reverse complement strand
AATGTTGAAGGATGAAGAGGCATCCGTCCGCGGGAAGGCGCAGGAGGCATTGACGAAAATCGAACCTGAGGCGGTGCCTGGGGCGGAAGTGAAATGAAGAGAGGGGAGCCTGCAATCCCACAAGATCGGGAGCGCATTGGGACGGTGGACGGTGGGGCGAGACTCCGTCGAGCCCTGACCTCCAATGGATAGGAATCAGGGCTCGACGGAGTCTCGGCCCACCCGGTTCATGAAAAGGGAACACCTCCAAAAATCGGACGTGAGTTGCGGCCATGAACCGGGCTACCGGCTGCAGAGTGGGACAGGCTTCCAGCCTGTCAGCCCCGAACAGGCAAGATGCCTGTGCCACTTTCTGAGGTTCATGGAAAAGTCGCAGGGTTCGCGGAACTGATTTCCGGCAACCGCGCCGGAAAACTCCGCGCTCGACACCCGGCGCTCGACCCTCGACATTTTCCCGGCATGAGTTGGTGCTATCGGAATTTTGTCCGACCGTTTCTGTTCTCGCTGGATTCCGAAGAGATTCACAATCGCACGTTGAAGGCCTTGGGCTGGATGAGTCGTCACGAAGTTTTTTGCGACGCGCTCGCTTCGTTTTACAGAACGCCGGGATTGCCGGTTGAATTGTTCGGTTTGAGATTCCCGAACCCGGTTGGACTCGCCGCCGGGATGGACAAGCACGCGGAGGCTGTGCCGATATGGGAGGCGCTTGGGTTCGGATTCGTGGAATTGGGCGGCGTGACCTGGCAGCCGCAGCCGGGCAATCCCGCGCCGCGCCTGTTTCGCGCCGTGGCTGGCGAAGCGCTGGTCAATCGCATGGGATTCAATAATCCGGGCGCGGAGGCGGCAGCAGCGACGCTCGCCGAATGGCGCGCGTCAGGCTGCTGGCCAAAACATCCCATCGGCATCAACCTCGGCAAGTCAAAGATCACTCTGCTCGAAAACGCCGCCGAGGATTACGCAAAGTCCCTTCGCGCGCTGTGGCCGCACGCGGATTTTTTCGTGGTCAACGTCAGTTCGCCCAACACACCGGACCTGCGCCGGCTCCAGGACAAGGCCGCGCTGGATGAAATCCTGGCCGCGTTGCAGCAGGTCAACGAGACAATGCGGCGCGCGTCGAGCGCCGAGGACCAAGCGGGGACCATTCCGCATTCTGCAATCCGCGCTCCGCATTTGACGAAGTCCATTCTCGTCAAAGTCGCTCCGGACCTTTCGTTCGAGGCGCTCGATGAAATCCTCGAGTTGAGCGGGCCGCGGCAAATTGCGGGAATGGTTGCAACGAACACGACCGTTGCCCGGCCCGAAACCAATGATCCCGGGCTCAAACGCGTTTACGCGGAAGAGGGCGGGCTGAGCGGTAAACCGCTGCGGGCGCGCAGCACGGAGATCTGTGGGCGTGGGCGGTATTTTCAGCGCCGAAGACGCGTGGGAGAAAGTCACCGCCGGAGCGTCACTGGTGCAGATTTACACCGGCCTGGTTTACGAAGGGCCGGGCGTAGCGAAGGCAATCGTCAACGGATTGCGCGAACGGTTGGAGGTGTTCGGTTTCACTTCGTTGAAACAGGCGGTAGGCACGGCCGCCAGGTGAAGCGTGATTGCGTAATGCGCGGCCGGGCCATTCACTCACTGTGTCACGTTTCACGCATCCCGTTTCACGGAATCCAAACACGGGTCGAGCTTCGCTATCGCTGCCATGGTCTCGCCGGCGATTTCAAGATAAATCTCCTTGAGCCGCGGTTTGGAACAGGTTTTGGCTTCGGCCCGGAGCGTTTCGAAGAGCATTGGTTGGCCGTATTTCACCGCTACGGGGCGGGGTCGAGGAAATTTCAAATGCCGTCCATAGGCTTCGAAGGTCCCAAAAACACGCACGGGGACCACAGGCGCGTTCGATTTGATCACGGTCAATCCGATGCCAGAGCGCGGGGGTTGCAATTTCCCGTCACGGGTGCGCGTTCCTTCGGGAAACAGGATGATTCCGCCGCCGGCGAGCAAGCGGTCGAGAATCGCTTTCAATCCGGCCGCGCCGCCTCCGTCGCGGTTCACCGGGACGGAGTTGACCGCGCGCAAGAGGGCGCCGGCGGCCGGAATCCGGAACAAGGATTCGCGCGCCAGATAGTTGATTTCCCTTTTCACGCCGGCGCCGACGAGCGGCGGGTCAATGAAACTGGCGTGGTTGGCGGCGAGGATGACCGGGCCGGAGAGGGGCACGCGTTCGGGGTGATAGACCCGCCAGCGAAAGTAACACGCGAAGATGAATCGAAACAGTTGCCAGCCGAGGCGGTAGATGGGCTTCATTTCTTTCCGGCCAGCCGTTTCCTGACCTCACCGATGATGAGGTGGCTGGTCTGGTCGGAGGTCAGTTGGGAGTTGTTGATGACCATCGCGCCGAGCGGGACCATCAACGGCGCGGTGGCGCGTTGACTGTCGCGCTGGTCGCGGGCAGCGAGATTTTCGTTCACGCCTTCCGCAGACCGGCGCCTGGTGCGTTCCTCCAATGAGGCGTCGAGATAGAATTTGAACTCGGTTTCCGGAAACACGTTGGTGCCGATGTCGCGGCCTTCCATGACCAGATTGCCGAACTGGACACACTCGCGCTGGCGCGCGACCATCCACTCGCGGACTTTGGGAATCGCCGCCACCTGCGCCACGGCGGCGCTGACCTCCGCGGTGCGGATTTCCTTTTCCGGATAGTAACCGTCCACCAGCAATCGCGCGCGAGCATCGGCGCACTCCAGTCTGGTCTTCCATTTGCGGAGCAGAGCGGTCACGGCTTTGGCGTCGTGCACATCCACGTTTTTTTGCAGGCAATACCAGGCCAGCGTCCGATACATCGCGCCGGTATCGACATAAACGTAACCGAGCGCCTGGGCGACCAGCCGGGCGTTGGTGCTCTTTCCGCTGGCGCTGGTGCCGTCGATGGCGATGACGATGTTTTTCAAGATCGTTACAAGCGCTGAATCGTTAAACCGTTACGCCGTAAAGAGGGCATCGGCAGGCGGCCGATTGTAACGATTTAGCGATTTGACCGTGTTCAATCCGCAAACAACTCGTCCACTCCGAGCTTGCGTCCTGTTTTGGCGTCGAGAAGGGTCGCGCCCAGGCCGGGCGGCGGCGGCGCGGCGAGTTTCTGGAAAAAGTTCGGGAATGTTTTCTTCACACACGCCGGATTTTTGATTTTTATGCCGGGCACTTTCAACCCCAGAATTGAAAAACACATCGCCATGCGATGATCGTTGTAGGTTTCGATTTCAGCGCCATGGAGGCGGGAGGGAAACACTTCAAGAGTGTCGCCTCCCTCAACGACCTTCGCGCCGCATTTGGTGAGCTCGATGCGCATAGCGATGACGCGTTCGCATTCCTGAATGCGGAGTCGTCCCAGCTCCACAAATTTTGTCGGCTCATGATCGAAAGGCGCAATCACGATTGCTGTCAAGATGCTATCCCCCAGGTCGCTGACGCGGGAAACGACTCTACCACGCTCCTGGGTAAGAAACCTGGCGTCAATCTGCCAACCCGATGCCGGGAAAGGTTCGACGACGATATCACTCAGCGGCGGTTCGTGACCGGGTTTCCAGCGTATAAGCTTTCGAGGCGCCATTAAGTCATTCGCCGCCCAAAAATAACTGCAACTGGACGCGTCCGGCTCGATGGGAAACTCTCCACCGCGTTTGGGAAACCTTTCGACAAGCTGCCCCGTCATCGCGACATAAGGCGATTCCTCGGCATTTTCGCCGACCACGTTCACATGCCAGCCCCCGGTCCTGGCGCAGAGCAGCAGCGCGGAGGCGAACTGGGAGCTTTCACCGATGCTGACGACGCAGTGAGCGCCGGGTTTCGGTCCGCTGCCGTGAATGGTGGCCGGCAGTTTGTCGTTCACCGAATCCACGCAGTAACCGAGTTCGCGCAGCGCGTCGAATAACGCCTCCTGCGGCCGCTCATGCATTCGTTTCAGGCCCTGAACGCGGTAAATTCCGCCGCCCATGCAGACCAGGGCAGTCAAAAACCGCGCGGCCGTGCCCGCGTTGGCGGCGAAGATCTCCAATGGTTTATCCAGTGTCCCGCTCCGAGGGATTTTGCCGCCCAAGCCCTGAACCATGATGGTGCGGTTGCAAAACTCCTGCAGGTCCGCTTCAACGCTTACTTCGAAGCCCAGCGCGCGCAACCCATCGACCATCACCTGGGTGTCTTCGCTCCAAAGGGCGCCGCGCAAGCGGGTTTCCCCGTCGGCCAGCGCCGCCAGGATCAACGCGCGATTGGTGATGCTCTTGGAGCCGGGGACGGTGATTTCGGCCTGCACCGGTTTCTCCAAGGGGACGATTTCGATGAGCTCAGGCAGCGGCATTGGCGGAACGGAATTTAACCACGAATGAACACGAACAGACACGAATTCATCTGACATAAACGCCTCATCGCCCCGCCCACCAAAACAAATTGATTCGTGTCCATTCGTGTGGATTCGTGGCTCAGGTTACTCCGGCGACGGGGAGGCGCTGTGTCCGCTCCAGGCATCGCGCCGTTGCCTGGCTTTGTCAAAGAATTCCTCGATCGCCTTGCGGTCAGCGTTTTCGAGCGACAGTTTGAACTCCTGCAGGTCCTCGATGAACACGCCGAGGACGCGCGCCAGGTTATTGCGATTGGCCAGAGCGATGTCGCGCCACATTTCGGGCGAGCCTGACGCGATGCGGGTGGTGTCGCGGAACCCATTGGCGCAAAGAGTCGCCTGTTCTTTGGGATGCGCCGGGCTGAGGACATAATTGGCCAGCTCCGCGGCGACGACATGCGGCAGGTGACTCGAACGACTCACCAGGTCGTCATGTTCGTCCGGGGTCATCCTCAGCGGGCGGCCGCCGACCGCCCGCCAAAGCTCTTCGACACGCTCGACCGCTTCCGGCGGCGAGCGCGGCGTTGGCGTGAGCACACAAACGGCATTGACGAACAAGTCGGCTCGCGCCGCGGCCACCCCCATCTTCTCTGCGCCAGCCATCGGGTGGCTTCCGATAAAATGCCCGCCGGCTGCGGCTGTCAGCGGCTCCAATTCCTGGACGACGCTTGCCTTGACGCTGCCAACATCGGTGACGATCGCGCCGGGTTTGAGCGCGGGCAGCATCGTTTCCAGGACGTCGCGCATCCGGGCGAGGGGTGTGCACAGCACGATGAGATCGGCATTCTCGACAGCGCGAATAGGATCTCGGGTGGCATGGTCCACGACGCCCAACTTGTCGCACTCGGCGATGCCAGTGCTGCGCCGGACGAAGCCGTCCACCTTTTTCGCCAGGCCGCGCTGTTTGATGGCCAGTCCCAGCGACCCGCCCAGCAGGCCGACGCCGGCCAGGGTGATCTTTTGGAAATGCACGGATCGATTAAACCGGGCTGGCAGGCGATAGGCAATAGTCAATAGGCGTCGGTTGGACCGAGGGGACCGAGGGCGCATCCCGGTTTCTTGCAGGGCGCATGGGCGGCAGTGGCACGGGGGTCCCGCCCGTTTGCTGCAAACCAGAAACTCACGGGCGGGACACCCGTGCCACTGGAGTTGCTACTTCGATTCGACCGCGTAATCAACCACCACGCGCGCCATGAAGAAGAGTTCTCCGAACAGAGAAACGCCCTCTTCCATCGCGGCGGGAGCGTAATCTCTGGTGGCGCCGGGTATCGGGGTGGGGGCCTTTGGCCTCGCGGGAAAAACGGTCGACTCGATGCGCGGCATCGCAGGCGGGGCGCCTTGAGAGACAGCGGCAGTCTCGGAAAAGCTTTTGGGGACCAGTCGCACCTTGAGCCGTTCCTCATAGAGCTTCGTGCGCTCGATTGCGTGGTCCAACGCCTGGGCGATGGCTTTCTTCTTCAAGGCCTCTTTGTCAGAGTGTTCGAAGTCGATGCCCAGATACTGAACTTCAGGCAGGGCATCCACCAGACGCGCCGCGGCTTGAAACTGTTTCTCATCGATCACGGTTATTTTGATGATGTTTTCGACCCGGTAACTCCTGGCTTTGTCACCGAACATTCCGTACTTCGGGGTCGAGGAGAATTTCGACGCCTGAATTCGGTCCGCCCCGATGTCGTGGTCCTTGAGAGAGTTCAGGATTTTGCTCCGGACCTCCTGATTCGCCCTCAGCGCTTCCTGCAGCGATTTGTTTTCGGTTGTGACCCGGAGGCCAATGATGGCGCGGTCGGCCTGAACTTTTAGCTCGGACTCGCCGGTCACGCCGACGGTTTTGGGCAGGCTGCCGAGGTAAGCAGCGAGTTCCGAGGGCGAACCCTTCAACTCCGGTTCGGCAGACAGAGATTGAATCAAAACCAGACAAAAGCTGAAGGTAATAATGTGGCGCATAATTTGTTTTCCTTTCTTTAAGTCGATAAGAGCGGCGGAAGGTTCACACAAAATGCGTTTCGATCCACCTCCTGCCCTTTCCGGGTGAGGCTTGATGGTGGTGACAGGTGGATATCCCCTTTTCGCCGGCACACCGTGCCCGTCAACACTTTTTCACTTCGCCCGCCCGCAGTGCCTCGTGCACGCGTTCGAGAATCACGTCCGCGATGTGTGGCTCACTGCCGATCGCCGCCGTGTACCAGACCCGTTTGTCTTGCTTCTCGGTTGGATTACGCCAGGCGGCCTGGCCGCTCTTGAGCCGGCTCTGCACCGTTTCCTCCGGCTCGCCCAGCATTACCGGAATGTCTTCGCGGGAATGCAGCCCGTCGCTGATGAAGAACGGCACCATGACGATGTTCTTCGCGCGCGCCAGCCGGTAGCAATCGCCGATGCGCGGCTCCTCTTCCAGGAACACGGCGTGGACTTCGGCGTAAAGATTCTTGGCGCGGATCAGTTCCACCTGGCGCTCGATGGCCGTGCGGGAATTTTCGTTGTCGCCCGTGCCGTGGCCGGCTATGAACAGCGCTGTCTGGTTCGTTTCCACGGGGCGCGCTGGAGGATGTTTCTGGACAATGTCGCGCGCGCGGGCCAGCAACACGTTGGTCATGCTTTCATGCGTGCCGACGGGACCGCAGTAGTAAAGCGTCTGACTGCCCCGCTTTTGAACGCGAGCAAAGCTCGTCTGGTCCCTGGCGCGCAAGCCGAGTTCGCGCGGGACGACTTCCTCGGTAAAGTAACCTTCGCTGATGAACAGCGGGACGATGAAGACACGCGAAGCGAACACGCCGCGCAGCGCACCGCAGATGGGCGGCTCCAGTTACCAGAAGCATTCGAGCACTTGGGCGAAAATTTTCCGGCGGCGCAATTCGTCGGCGTGCTGATAGGTCGGCGCAGCCGAATCGGCATTGAGCGTCGAGCCATGGCCGACCAGCACCAGCGCGGCGTCGGAGAAGGCTTGTTCAGACACGCCTGAATATTGATGGGGAGACCCTCAAACCGCAAGCCGGCGGACGACGCGGGCGCCCTGCTCCCGGACTTGAGAAGTCATGTGCCAGGACGCGGCGCGGTTTGGGGGAAATGTGGAAGATGCGTCCGACGGCGAATCGAGGGCAATGTCTTAATTTGGTTGTAGCAACGGTCTGTGACCGCCGAGAATGGCGCTCAGCGCCGCTACAATTTAGATTTTGAAGAATTAAGAGGCTACCGAATCGAGACGCACCTTGAAACCGCAAAATTGATTTGCGAAACTTCAAAACATGCGCGCCGATGTTCTTGAGCAGAGTTTGCCGGTCTCCTCTCCTCGCGCCGCGCGGAGCCCGGTTGATGAATTATTGGCCGTGTTTCTGCTGATTTTTTCGGTTGCGCTCGTTTTCGGCCCTGTTCTCCAGGCCGATTTTGTCCAATGGGACGACGACATTAACATTTACAAAAACCCGCACGTCGGAGGCTTGAGCGCAGACCGGTTGAAATGGATCTGGACGGACTATAAGTATGGGCGGGTTTACGCGCCGTTCGCCTGGATGACGTGGTCACTGGTCTTTGACTGGTGCGGGCTGAATCCCGGCGGGTATCACCTGGTCAATTTGCTGTTCCATATCGCGAATACGGTGCTGGTTTTCCGACTGTTATTCGGGCTGTGTCCTCTGGCGCGCCCTCGCGGGACGCGAGGACAAGACAGTGTCTGCAACGTGGTATGCGCCAGCGCCGGGGCCTTGATCTGGGCGCTCCACCCGTTGCAAGTGGAGCCGGTGGCCTGGGCGACCGCAATCGGGTATGTCCAGGGCGATTTCTTTTTGCTCCTCGCGCTGCTGGCTTACTTGAAGTTCATTTCCAGCGACGGGCGTTCGGACTTCCGGCTTTACGGGTTGTCCTTGCTGGCTTTCTGCGCCTCGCTGCTGACTTACCCGGTGGCACTGGGCTGCGCGCCGGTTTTCCTGGTTTTGGATTGGCGCCGCCGGTTTGTCCACGAGCCGAAATCCCGCGAACGCGGTATTTTTTCCGAGCCAAACTTTTGGTTGGACAAGCTGCCCTTTTTCCTGCTCGCGCTCCTTGTTTTCGGGTTGACTCTTTACGCGCGTCACAATCATGTCGGACCCTGGCCGCGCCCGCCGACCCTGGCGGAATTCGGGATTTGGCCGCGCGTTATGCAGGGGTTTTACTGTTGGGCCTACTATCTTTGGAAGCCATTGCTGCCGGTGCATTTGTCCCCGGCTTACCTAACCTTGCTCGGCTTCCGTCCGACGGCCCCGGCTTTCGTGTTGAGTCTGTTGCTGGTCTTCGCGGTTTCCGCAGCGCTGGTGGTGCTGAGACGGGCATGGCCGGGGGGCCTGGCGTTGTGGATTTGTTATTTGTCTGTTTTGTTCCCATTCACAGGACAGTTTGAGACGCCTCACCATACGAACGACCGGTATTATTATGTGGTCAGCATGACCGCAGCCGCACTGGTGCTCACCGTCCTGCTACAGTGCTGGCACAAAGGAAGGCTACGGCTGGTTTCTCTGTTGATCGCCGGGGTGGCGACGGTGGCGCTGGGAATCATGAGTCACCGCCAGACATGGGTCTGGCAAAACAGCGTCACGCTGCTCCAACATATGATTGGGGAACTGAAGGACAGTCCCAATCGTATCAGTCTGTATGGTCGCCTCGGAGACTTCTATATGGAACGGGGCAACGACCCAAAAGCGGCCGATTGCTTCCGAGAGATACTGCGGATCAACCCCGACGTTACGGAGGCGCACAGGAGACTGGCTGTCCCCTTGCAGCGGCTGGGCGAGCTTGACGAGGCGATCCGACATCACCGCGAAGTCTTGCGCAAGGATCCGAACGATTTCAGCACGCGCCACAACCTGGGCGTGGCTCTGGCGCTTCAGGGAAAGTTCGAAGAAGCCGTGACGCAGTTGTCCGAGGCCGTACGCCTGGAGCCGGGCAGCGCCAACGCCCGCCGCAATCTGGCGCGCGCGCTGGCCAAGCTCGGCAGGGTCCAGGAATCCGAAGCCCAGGAACGCGAGGCGGAGCGGCTGGAAAATCAACGAAAGTCAGCGACTCCATAGCGCGCCGGCGGGCCGGCGCGCTCGAGTCGCCATTCGGCCTCGATCCATGACTGATGCAGACTTTTGTTGCTGCAAAATCCGAGTCCTTCGGGTTAAATCAGGCGGAAGTGAACGCCGCTTGATTGGTCGCGGTTTTGAAAGTGCGCGGTGCCATACCCGGCCTTGGCTTCGGTTAGAAGGCATGTTCGACTTTTTTAAATCCACAAAATTCAAACTGAAGGTGGCCGGTCTGATCTACAAGGTGCTGCACCTGATCTTCCGGAAGGATTCACGGATGATAAAGCGAAAGGGCATCACCTACGAAGTGGATTTATCCGAGGGGATAGACCTCTCCCTGTTCCTGTTCGGCAATTTCCAAGACTACGTTTACCAGAATAAATTCTTCAAGCTGACTGCGGACGCAGTGATCGTGGATGTGGGAGCGAACATTGGGGCCATTTCTTTGAACCTGGCGCGGCTGGTGCCGCAAGGGCATGTTTACGCGTTTGAACCCACGGATTACGCTTTCAAGAAACTGAACCGTAACGTGGCTCTGAATCCGCTTCTTGCGCCGCGGATCACGGTCACCCGGGCTTTTGTTTCAGACCGTGCCTCGGACGCTTCAAGTTTAGTGGCCTATTCCAGTTGGAAGTTGAATGCGAACGACGCTGCAGAGTACCACCCGGTCCATGGCGGCAAGGCGATGGGAACTGCTGGCGTCGCTGAGTTGTCCCTTGACGATTTCATTGAAGCGCGACAAATCAAGCGCGTTGATCTGATCAAGATTGATACCGACGGCCACGAATTGGAAGTGATCCGGGGCGCAAGAGGATGTCTGACCATGCACTCGCCGCACGTCATATTTGAGCTCTGTTCGTATTTGTTGGACGAACGGGGCATCACATTTGGTGATTACGTGAAGATTTTCTCCGAGTTGAATTATCGCTTGATTTGTTTGCCCGGCGGACAATGGATCACTGAGTCGAATTATCAGAAGCTCGTCCCGGATCGAGGCAGCGTTGACATCCTCGCCACAAGGGCTCCGACCGCCCTGCCGCGCGACGCTCCAGTGCCATTGCTGCGCTGATAAAACAGGCGTGCCGCGTCCGAAGACGGCGTCATTTCAGCCGCGGTTTTTCAGGATTCATGTTCCCGATGGCTGGCTTCAATCCACGCGCAATCCCACGAGGCATCGCACTCCGAACAATCCTGGCCAGCGGGACAGTCGTTCGTCCCAACGCTGGAGCCAGGGCATAAACCAGGCGGGATAAAAGGCCGGCTTGCTGAAGCCGCCGGACAGCAGATAGCTGAAGCTGGCAAAGGCCTTGGAGTGATACCTGGTCCAACCCCGCGGCCAGGCGGGTCTTTGCTCCCGGAAGAAGAGCCGCGTCGCGTTGCCCTGCGCGGCATAGTAGTCGCGCGGGTGTGGCGGTTCTTCGGCGAAATTGATCGGCGCTCGCCAGGCGACCGGCTCGTGATGCAGCAGGTGATAAACCGGATAGCTGAACCAGCTAACGTAAGGCTCGAACAAAATCAGCCGCCCGCCTTGTCGCAGGACGCGTCGCGCTTCCTTCAAAAAAGCGTTCGGCGCCCGCAAGTGGTGAAACACATCGAATAAAATCAGATGCGAAAGACTGCCCTCGATGAAGGGCAATTCGTACCCGTCGCAGACGACATCCAGCCACGGATTCTGAAAAAGATCGGTGCTGATCGCCTGCGGCAGGTGGGACCTTAAATTGCCGACGCCCGAACCGATTTCGACGATTAGACCGGACAGGTCCGGGTCGATCAGCGCGACGATGCGCCGATAAAAATCGGAGTAAATCCGGCGCAGCAGTGGTTTATGCTGCCACGCCTTGAGGTTGCTCTGAATTTCCGCCTGGTGCTGCGACAGCGGCGCGGTCATGGGATGAATTTCAGGCGCCTGGCGGCGAAGGCGGTCATCCGCAGCAGCAACCAGCCGTGCCGCCAACGTTGAATGTTGGTATCGCCGTAGCGGCGGGCCTGATAGCGGATGGGCAGATCGACGATGCGCAGGTTGAGCTTCGCCGCGCCGAACAGAAGGTCGAAATCGCCGAAGGGATCGAAGTCGCCAAAGTAAGCGCGATTGCGAGAAATCGCTTCGTAGTCTTTTCGGAACAGCACTTTGGTTCCGCACAACGTGTCCTTGATGGATTGCCCCAGCAGCCAGGTGAAAGCAATGCCGAAAAACTTGTTCGCAACCATGTTGAAAAATCGCATGGCGCGGTCCTCCATCGGATAAACCAGTCGCACGCCGTTAACGAACTCCGCTGTGCCGGAGCGCGCCACTTCGTAGAATTTCGGCAACTGCTCGGGGGGCATCGTCAGGTCCGCGTCGAGGATGAACAGCAGGTCGCCGGTCGCCGCCGCAAAGCCCTCCCGCACCGCGCCGCCTTTGCCTTTGCTCTGTTGCTTGAGGATCTTTATGCGGCGCTCGGGATACTTGGCAGCCAGGCGGTGGACTTCGTCCCAGGTATTATCGGCCGAGTGGCCCTCGACGAAGATGATTTCTGTGCCAAGGCCCAGCTCCGGAATTCGTTGGATGGCCGCCTCGATGTTGCCCGCTTCATTCCGCGCGGGGACGACGACGGTGCAACGATAATGTTCGGCCGGCGGGGCTTGAGGCCGGGGGCGGGCCACCAGGAATATGGTCAGACACACCGGTCGCAGCAGCGGCGCGAGCCAGCGATTGAACACCGGCTCCAGCAGCGGCGAGCGGACGGGCCAAAGAATGCGCGGGTCGGTCCTGATCACTTCCCACCCGGACAGATGGAGGAGGTTTTTCATGTCCTCGGTGGAAAGCCAGTTTTGAGGAGCCGTGGGCGCTTTGGCGCCGACGGCCTCGGCGGCGGCGAGCACGGGCCGCCAAAGGTTGTTGAAAAAGTTTAGAATCAGCCGCGTGCGCGGATGCGCGAAGCGGTGCAGTCGAGTCAACAATGCCTGCACGTCGGGCAGGTCATTGACCAGGTCGGACAACAGAATGCAATCGAACCTTTCGTCGCTGGAAAACTCCTGGGCGTCGGCCGTGACGAACTCCAGTTGCGGATGGCGCTGGCGCGCCAGGTTGATGATCGCAGGGCTGAAGTCCACGCCGACGCCGCGGGCGGGGCGAACTGCGGCCAGGAGATCGCCCAGGCCGCAGCCGAGTTCCAAGACACTCAGGCCCGGAGGGAGCAGGAAACTGAAGTGGCGTTTTAGCAACCGGTGGTAGTGGCGTTGGTTCTCTCTCTCACGCAATGGAGCGCGGGCATCGTAGAATGAGCGGCGATCGGTCATGTCACCTGTTGTTAGCGGGAGAGAGAATCTTTGGCGAGTCTCAATCACGGAGGGCGCATCTGGAAGATGCGCCCATCACGGAGACGGACCGGAAAATTTTCTGGTTTATGTCGTGTCTTCGCGTTACAGAACACGGCGCACGGCGCATGAATTTTTCGGCAAACAAACCGACCGGGTTTTCAGCTCGAGACTTTGGAGCTCATGCCTTTTAAGAACACCTCTCTTTTCCGACCGGCGTCTCACCTGGAATCCGCGGAAGCATGGTTCACTCCGGGCCGTTTTGCCGCCTTGCTGGCAGTGTTTGTTTTCATCTTATTCCCGGACGTGGTGCTCGGGGCGCGCAGTTTCGTTTTTCGCGACTTTGGTCTTTATGGTTACCCGGTGGCATTTTATCACCGCGAAAGCTTTTGGCGGGGGGAGGTGCCACTGTGGAATCCGTTGAACGACTGCGGTGTTCCTTTTGAAGCCGAGTGGAGCACACTGACGCTTTATCCATTGTCATTTTTCTACCTGCTGTTTCCGCTTTCGTGGTCCCTCGGCGTGTTTTGTCTGATCCATCTTCTTTTGGCGGGTTCGGGAATGTATTTTCTGGCCCATCGCTGGACCGGAAACCGGCTCGCCGCCTCCGTGGCAGGGGCGGGGTTTGCCTTCAATGGCTTCACTCTGAGTTGCTTGATGTGGCCCCATTGCATGGCCTCGGTCGGGTGGATGCCGTTCGTAGTGTGGATCGTGGAGCGTGCCTGGCAGGAGGGAGGCCGGTTTGTGATCGCCGCCGCGGTGATAGGAACCTTGCAGATGTTGGCCGGGCCGCCAGAGGTGGTCTTAATTACCTGGCTCGTTGTTGGGGGTCTTTGGCTTGGCGATTGTGTATTGGGAAAACTGCCCGTCCTGGGCTCCCTTAAGAGGTTTTTGTCGGTCGTGCTGGCGATCACCGCATTGTCCGGCGCCCAACTGTTTTCCTTCTTTGAATTCCTGGTGCATTCGCAGCGCGGAACCAGCTTCGGCACCGGCGAGTGGTCCATGCCGCCGACTGGCTGGGCCAATCTGCTGGTGCCCTTATTCTATTGTTTAAAAACCCCCGCGGGTCCGTACATGCAACACAACCAGGGGATGATCTCGTCCTACTATACCGGGATCGGCGTCCTTGCGCTGGCTCTGTTCGCGCTGTGCCGGTTGCGCGTCTGGCGCGTGTGGTTGTTGGGAGGAATCGCCGGCCTGAGCCTGGTCCTTGCGCTCGGGGACCCGGGCCATTTATTCGGATGGATCCGGCGGATTTTCCCGCCCGTGGGGTACATGCGGTATCCGATCAAATTCGTGATCCCGGCAATTTTTGTATTTCCATTGCTCTCGGCCTTTGGCGCGGGCGAGGTGCTGCGCCGAATTCAGGAAACCAACGGAAAAATTCCGCGGCTGTTGGCCTTTATCTGGTCGGTCTTCCTGGTTCACATTCTTTTAATTCTCTGGGTCGCGCATCGTTATCCGGTTGACCAGGAGCCGTGGAGTGTTACGGCCGAGAACGGCTTGGTTCGGGGAGTTTTCCTGACCCTGATTTTGGGCGTCCTTTGTGCCGTCGCCAAAGTCACACGAAATCCGGGACGATGGTTGCTGGGCGTCAGTTTGTTGGTGTTGCTCTGGCTGGATGTGGTGACTCACGCGCCTTCGCAGAATCCGACGGTAGCGCGGGCGGTTTATGAGCCGGGTCTTCAGCCGGTTCAAGACTTGAAGCCCAAGCCGACGCTGGGGGAATCCAGAGCCATGCCCACCTTCAGCGCCGATTGGCGCATTCATTTCACCCTGCTTTCCGAACCCTTCAACACTTACCTGGGATGCCGGCTGGGCCTGTTCGCCGACAGCAACCTGCTGGATAGCGTGCCGAAGGTTGACGGATTTTATTCCCTTCACGTGAGGGAAGAACTGGAGGCGCGCGTGACCTTGTACCTTTCGACCAACGTTGTTCCCGGCAACTACCTGGTGAATGAGGAATTCCTGTCGCGGGGAATCTATTATATTTCGACCAATTACTTTGCCACCAACCTGGCGGATTTTATGGGCGTTTGTCAGATCACGGCGCCCGGAAAACTTTTCGACTGGGAGGCGCGTCCGTCGTATATGCCGCTGTTGACGGCCGGGCAAAAGCCGCTGTTTGTCGAGGGGTCTGCTTCGCTGGACGCGTTGTTGGCCCCGGCGTTCAACCCGCGGCAGATGGTTTATTTGCCCATGACCGCGAGATCGCTGATTACGGTGAGCAACCAAACGGACGCGCGCATTGTTTCGCCGCAATTTTCCGCACATCGCGTGGTGTTTGAGACCGAGGCCGGCGCGCCGAGCATGGTGGTCGCTGCCCAGACTTTTTACCCTTGTTGGAAGGCGTACGTGGACGGTCAGCCAGCCCGCCTGTGGCGCCCGCCGGACGGCACAAAGTGGAACTGCTTTATCAGGATGCAGGATTCCTTTCCGGCGCGTTGATTTCGGCGGCCACACTGATCGGCTGTGTTGTCGGGGCGCGTCGCCGGACGAAAAGGTCAAAACCTGCCACGCAACCGGCGCTCGATCGGACGGCGCCGGCATGATGGGTGCTAGGGTGATTTTGGCCCTTTCACCGCGGACGGCGGTGCCGCTTTCTGTTTCAGTTCGTTGATCTGCAGTTGAATGGTATCGGGGAGCGGGGAAACGGTTTTCAATTCCTCCAGGTATGAGACTGCCTTCGGCAGATTGCCTTCGCGTTCCTCCAGTCGGGCCAGCTGCGTCAGGGTTTGTTCCAGCACGAAATTGTCTTGCCGGGCGTGTCGGGCGGACTGCTCGTGCCACTTGCGCAAGCCAAGTTCCCAGACGTTGCGGGCCCGTTCGGGGTCGTTGCGATTTTCGTCAAAGACGCGGCCCAGCTCAAATAGAATCTCGTAACTGTCCGGATTGGCGCGCCAGCCTTCACGGAGAAACTGTTCCGCCTCGTCCACCTTATTCAGGTGCTGCCGCAGCCAATAGGCCGCGACGCTGTAGGTTCCCACGTTATGCGGGTCAAGGTCGGCGGCGATTCTCAGCCAGGGCAGGATTTCACGAGCTTCACCCGGTTTTTCCAGATGGGTGTGGCGCGACGGATAGAAATGGCGGCTGAAGCGGTCAATCCAGTCGCGGGGCGGCTGCAGGAACCCCGATTCTTCATTCGCTTCGTGGTCGTGGTCCTCCTTCCCGTCGTGGTCGTCCTTGGCGGTTGCCATGTGTGGAGCGCCGCGGGTTACCTGATCAAAGATTGAAGGATAGTATCCGCTATGAAAATAAACGTCGGCTTTGACCAGGAAATGATTGGCGAGAAGCTGCCGGCTGTCCCCCATCACCACATTCAGCAAACTGCCTGATTGAGCCCGGCTGCCGGCCCAGCTTTGGTGCCAGGGTTGCAACCAGGTGGCCAGGGTAAAGCAGACGGAACACAACAGGCCAAACAGGAGAGAGGGCGCAGGCATGGCGGGTTCAGGCCAGCGGCTGCCGTCGGAAAACCAGCCAGGTGGCGAACAGGAAAAAAACCGCATAGGCGGCAGCGTAGAGGGTAGCGCCGCCGCAAACCAGCCAGTTGATTGGGTCCCAATTGTGAACGACCAGGTCGCGAACATCGAACAGTTCGAGGTGCGGCAGGGCAAAGTAAATGGCGTACACCACGGTATTCATCGGCTCGGCCAATTGGAGGGCGACCTGGTTCAGGTGCCGGCCCATTAATAAAATTCCCAGAATGACCACCAGGCAGATGGTGGCATTGGACGACGGCGCGGCAAACACCACCGATCCCAGCAAGGCCATTGCCACGACCACTGCCAGCATCCACCAGTGCAGCCAAAGCGCCTGAAAGTAGCTCGCGGCCGCCCATTGATGTTCGCGCGAGGCGCTGATGACGCCGAAGAAAAGGTAAAACACGATCAAGACCAGCCCGCACGCCAGCCAGCAGCCCAGGAATTTGCCCGCGACCAGTTGACCGCGCGAGATCGGCTTGGCCAGCAACGGGAAGATGGTCCGGTTCTCGCGTTCGGCCGGGATTTGCCGCGCGGTCGTGCCCACGGCAATGGTCAGCGCCGAAATCCAGATCAACAGCAGGCAAATCTCCTTGAGGTAACGGACGATCTTGTCGTCGTTGAAAAAGTTCAAAGACCCCATCAGCAGAGTGATGAGCGCAGTGAGAACGAAGAGAACATAAAAATCCTTGCGGCGGTAGAGTTCCTTGACCACGACCGACGCGATGGCCAGGGCGTTGTTCATAAGCCGGGTTCGTAGCCGACCACTTTCAGAAACGCCTGTTCCAGGTTGCATTTGTACTTCTCCTCCAGATCGGAAACGCGTCCCATGGCTCTGAGTTCGCCCTGATGAAGGATGGCCACGCGATCGCACACGGTTTCGACTTCGCCCAACTCGTGCGAGGAAAAGAAAACGGTTTTGCCCTGGCTTTTGAGGCGCTGGATGATTTGGCGCACTTTCATGCGCCCGATTGGGTCCAGGCCGCTGGTCGGTTCATCCAGGATCAGCAGATCGGGATTGTTGATCAGCGCCTGCGCCAGGCCGACGCGTTGCTGCATTCCTTTGGAATAGGTCTTGATCGGACGTTTGCGGACGGCGTCCAGTTCCACCAGCTTCAGCACTTCATCAATGCGCCGGTCTGCTTCGGCGGCGGGGATGCGGAAAATCCGCGCGTAAAAGCGGAGCAATTCCTCGGCCGTCAGGAACTTGTAGTAATAGGTGAGTTCTGGAAGGTATCCAATCCGCTGGCGCGCAATCGGCTCGCGCACGTTCACGTTGAAAATGTAAGCCGCGCCGCGCGAAGCCGGCACAAACCCCAGCAGCACGTTCATGGTCGTTGTCTTGCCCGCGCCGTTTGGCCCCAGGAAACCGAAGATCTCACCGGGGAAAACTTCCAGACTCAGACGGTTGACTGCGAGTTTCACTTTCTGGCCGAACTCATGGGTTCGATACTCGACAACCAGGTCCTGGATCTTCAAGATAGGCTTCATGCCAAGCAATTCTGCATTTGTCTCCGCCTGCTGCCGCAATGCTTAACCGACCCTTTATCGCGGCGATCAAATGAAACCGCTGACTCGAACAGAATACCGGGTCTCGAAGGCTTGGCGAGTCAATTCATCGATGCCGGCAAGGAGGGACGCAACTTTTGCCGATCACAGCAAAACGGAACGGGGATCCGACGATCAGAGTCCTGAGTCAGCCGGCAATGTTTTTCGATCCGCCGAGTCAATGACCGCTAAGCGCTCCTCTTGCGTCGCGCAGCTTCAATTCCGCGTCCAGGAGCGGGGTTCAACATCAACGCCGCTGGAGATGGAGAGATTGTCGAACTGCGCGCCGTTCCAGCCGCCGCCGATCCCGACCATGCCCGACGCGAAGGTCGCGTCTTGGATCTCGGCGACCGCCTCGTGATCGATCATCACTCGGATGATCGCGCGGTTAAACCTCAGTCCGAGCCGGTGCCATTGGTCCGCTGTGAAACGGACCTTGCCCGAACCGATGATTGTCTTCGGGTCCTGCATTTTGCCCTTGATGCTCCTGACCCGGTCAAGTTGCCAGTCGCCGTTGTCGCTCACCTTCAGCCAGTAACCGTTTGGCGGATCGAAGGACTGAGGGATTTTGCCTACACGGCCGAACAGCGAAACAAACCCGGCTTTCTCAATCAACGCGTCCACGCTCACTTCATAGTCCGTCCAGTTCAAGGCGCCCAGGAAAGTCTCCGGTGCGGGATTGAAGTGGGCGGGCCACTCGATGCCTTTGCTGGGAATCACTTGCCGCAGTGCGTTGCCCGTTGTGCCGGCGCGTTTCACCACTTCGAAAAGGCCCGCCTGATCGGCGAAATAACGCGGCGCCGCTCCCGCTTCGTAACTCTCGAAATCTTCCCGATAAGGAAATGGAAACGGCGTTGCCGGTGGCGCCGCCGCCTGGCCTTTGCGCTGCCCGGTCGTGGTGGTGAGCGAGTAAATACTGCGCGCGTCCAGGCTGAGCGAGAACACCCCTTGGCGCGGCTGGATCACACCGAGTTCGGCGAAGTGCTCATTTGCACGCGTGCGCCAGACGTGCAGCGGCTTGCCGGCAAACGCGCCCTCGACCTGAAAAGACAGCGTCTGGGCATTTTCCGTGTCCGTGGTTTCGATGACCATGCTGTAGTCTTCGCCACTCGGCGATTTGAGCGTCACGAGACTACCCCCATCGATCAGCACGCACGCGCCATCAAGATATTGCCAGCCCGGCCTCGTGAATTGCGTGGTGTGCGCCGTGGCCCAGACGGTTGGCGGGACTTCGTAGTGACCCGACCAGGGGGAGTTGGCCCGCATGACGCCTGATCCTGGGACGGGCAGGTTGTCGTAATAAGAAGTGACCGGACTCCAGATCTCGGTCTTGGTGATCTTGCCAATCACGTAGTTGCGATTGAACATGCGGGCCAGGTCCATCGCGCTGGTCCAGCCGGCGTGCCAGGGGCCGTCTTCGCTCGCCCACAGCGGTTTGCCGAGCTGCTTCGCCTGGGCTGTGCTCGAGAACTTCGGATAATGCGCGCCCACGGCATGAATCGCGTCCTTAAGTTCACTGTCTTTGATCATTTCATCAGCAATGACCCAGCCTCGTCTGAGCGTCTCGTCCGCTGCGACGATTTTTACCTGCTTGAGCCCGCGGGCATCGAGCGTGCGGCGAAGCAATTTGATCCACGCAAGGTCAGGGGGGACCTCGTTCCAGATGCCGGTGTAATCGATGTCAAGGCCGTGGGCGCTTTTCGCGCCCTGGATGAATTTCGCGACATAGTCCGCCATGTCCTGCGAATAGAAGTCGCCAATCCAATACGGCGCGCCCCAGGCCAAACAATCCAAAAGGAGGTCTGGATTTCTCTTTTTCGCTTCTTTCATCAGCCACCACTCATAGCCGCGGGAATAGTTCTCTTCTTCTCTCGAATGCATGTGGCTGGGCTCGCAGCCGTCGGCCGAGTTCACGTCGCCGCCGATTTCCACTTTAAGATGCTGAAAGCCGGCGCCGAAGTTCTCCTTGAAAAGATAATCGAGAATCTCGCTGCGTTGGGGTTCGGGATAATCTGTCAGTAAACGCGAGGAGGCCCCCGCGCTCACCGCGCCGATTCCTTCGAAGACGCGCCCCTCCTGATTGGCATTTACCGCGATAAAAACCTTCTTTTGGTCTTTTGAACCGGAGGGATGGTAAACTTTCCCCGCCACAATTCCAAGAAGGACGAGCACCCCGGATATGGCCAGGAGTTTGTCGCGGGAAATCCTGAAACCAGGCGAAGTTGTCATGGTCGTGTATTCTCTCGGAGGCCGGGTGGGGCGAGGTTCAGCCCTGCAAACAAGAAAGGCTTGGGAGGAGACTCCCAAGCCTTTGGGTTGAACTCTTACAGCTTTATTGGAGCTGGTGCGTGGAGGGCAAGATCAAACAGGCCGGCGGTTCAGACACCGATTTGATGTTGTAGCTCGTGAGGAAGGTCGCCGCGGTGCCACCTGCGGGACAAACCAGCGTGGCCGAGTTGGTGGCGGCATTGCCGGAGCGGCCCAGGTAGGGCGAGATGGCCGTCAGGTCCGGCGAGGCATTCGTCGCCTGCCGCGTCTCCAACGCCCATTGCTGCTTGGCGCTGTCGATCTGGCGCAGATTGTTCATGCAGGCGTTCATCTGAGCGGTGGTGCGCGCCTTCACGAAATTGGGAATCGCGATCGCCGCCAACAACCCGATGATGGCCACCACGATCATGATTTCCACGAGCGTGAAGCCCAACTTAAGGTTCTTCTTGATTTGCATATTTGTCTTTCTGTTTGTTCGAACACGCGGCGTGAACAACGCAGAAGGCGGGTTTAGTTAATACTGCTGTTTTGTTCACTGATTGCCTTCTGCAAACCGCACGGTAAACCTAGCAGGCCAGATGCCACCCTCAATTTCGAAAAGATTCTCCGCGCGTATCTCCCGCTGCGCGAAGGAATTGTCCCAAACGCGGTCATCGGTGTCCAATTCTTAACGATGTCCCGATTCTGCACAAGAATCTTCGAAAGCTTCAACCGGCGCCGCCGGTCCAGCTCAGGGTACCAGTACATGAGTGGCTGGGACAATTCTACAGGCAGGCGGGTTGGTGACGGCATTGATGGTATAGCTCGTGGAAAAATTCGTCGCGGCTGCGCTGGAAGGGCACGTCGGCATCCGGCCGGACGTGCCTCGAACCAGGTAAGGCTGGAGGTCGGTTTCGTCCGGAATGGCATCGCCCGTTTGTTTGTTTTCCAGAGCCCACTGCTGTTTGACGCCATCAATCTGTCGAAGGTTATTGATGCACGTTTTAACCTGCGTCGTTTCCCGGGACTTCATGAAATTGGGAATGGCTATGACCGCCAACAGCCCGATGATGGCCACCACGATCATTATTTCCACCAGCGTGAAGCCGGATCGAGGGCGTAGTCTGATTTTCATGACTGTGCTCCATTCTCTGTCTGTCAGCCGTGATCCCTGCGGGGCGAGAACACCTCCCAGGCTTCTCCGGATTGCCAGGAGCAGGAATTGCCCGCGCAGGATCACGGTGGTTGATCGGCCTGTCTCTTGTACGGAGACCGGGCTGGAAGAAGTCATTCCTCAAGCCGCGGCCAAGATCAACATTTTCTATTGCAACTGGTGAGTGGAGGGCAGGATCAAACAAGCTGGCGGCTCAGACACCGTTTTGATGTTGTAGCTCGTCGTGAAGGTCGCCGCGGTGCCGCCTGCGGGACAAACCAGCGTGGCATCGTTGGTGGCGGCATTGCCGGCACGGCCCAGGTAGGGCGAGATGGCCGTCAGGTCCGGCGAGGCGTTGGTGGCCTGCCGCGTCTCCAACGCCCATTGCTGCTTGGCGCTGTCGATCTGGCGCAGGTTGTTGATGCAGGCGTTCATCTGAGCGGTGGTGCGCGCTTTCACGAAATTGGGAATCGCGATCGCCGCCAACAACCCGATGATGGCTACCACGATCATGATTTCCACGAGCGTGAAGCCCAACTTAAGGTTCTTCTTGATTTGCATACTTTATTTCTCTTTCTGTTTGTTCAAACCCGCGGCGTGAACAATGCAGAAGGCGGGCTATTAATAATACGGACGGTTGCTCACTGATTGCCTTCTGCAACCGCGTGAATGCAACAAAGAATAGCAGGCGCGGTACCATGGTCAATTTCGTCAAAAGGTCGGCGGTGTCCTGGGCAGGCCTATAATCATGCTGCAATCTCACGATCAAGAAGTAAGAGCAGGATTCAGATCAGGACACAACCTAAAACTTGCTAATGCCGATTTGGCAGCTGCGTGCGGCAAACAGCGGACAGCGCGCGCAAACGGCTGTCCCGAACCTGACCAGTGATGTCCGGTTATTGGACTGCCGTTCGGCAGTGGATAAGCTTGCCTTCTTGTCGCCGGGTTCCAATCCATTTACACTCGGCGGCATGGCGATGACACCTGACTCGCGGATTTATGTTGCTGGCCACCGCGGCATGGTCGGCAGCGCGATGTGGCGACAATTGGAAGGCCAGGCGGTCGAAAAGTTCTACTCCAGCGAGTCTCCGGAATATGTGATTGTGGCCGCTGCCAAAGTGGGAGGGATCAAAGCCAACGATGCACGCCCGGCCGAGTTTCTTTTCCAAAATTTACAAATTCAGAACAACCTCATCCAGGGCGCTTATCGGGCCCGGGTGAAAAAGCTGTTGTTCCTGGGCAGCTCGTGCATTTACCCAAAACTGGCTCCGCAACCGCTCAAGGAGGAATACCTGCTCACCGGACCGCTGGAGGAGACGAACCAATGGTACGCCATCGCAAAAATCGCCGGGATCAAACTCTGCCAGGCTTATCGCCGGCAATACGGTTGCGACTTCATCGGCGCCATGCCCACCAACCTGTACGGACCGAACGACCACTACGACCTGGAGACCTCGCATGTCCTGCCCGCTTTGATCCGAAAATTCCACGAGGCCAAAGTCACCGGCGCTCCGGTGGCGGTTTGTTGGGGCACCGGCTTGCCGTTGCGCGAGTTCCTTTACGCCGATGATCTGGCCCGCGCCTGCGTTTTTCTCATGCAATATTACAGCGAGCAGCAGTTCATCAACGTTGGCTATGGCAGCGACATCACCATTCAAGAACTGGCCGAACTCGTGCGCCGGATCGTTGGATTCGCGGGCGGGATCGTGTGGGACAAATCCAGGCCTGACGGAACTCCGCGAAAATGGATGGACAGCTCTCGTCTGTTTGCGATGGGCTGGAAACCGCAGATCGACCTGGAAACGGGCATCCGTCTGGCGTACGAAGATTTTCTCAAAAGATTCCCCTCTTAAGCAGCGGCGAGCGCACCACTGCCACGGCCGGCGGAATCCGTCCGCCGACCGTCACGCAGGGACTGGCCACAAGACACTCATCCCGCTACTTTGATTCTGCCTTCGCGATGGTCTTTGAGGAGCTTGATGTCGGCGTCCACCATCAGCTTGACCAGATCGACAATTCTCGTCTTCGGTTCCCAGCCCAGTCGGCGTTTGGCCTTGCTATAGTCCCCGATCAACAGATCCACTTCGGCGGGGCGATAGTAGCGCGGATCAATTTCGACGTGCTTCTTCCAATCCAGGTCGACATGACCGAATGCCGCGTCCAGGAATTCGCGAATCGAGTGCGTCTCGTTCGTGGCGATGACGTAATCGTCCGGCCGGTCCTGCTGAAGCATCAACCACATCGCTTCCACGTATTCCCTGGCGTAGCCCCAGTCGCGTTTCGCATCGAGGTTGCCGAGATAAAGTTTGTCCTGCAACCCCGCCACAATGTGAGCCACCGCTCGCGTAATCTTACGGGTGACAAATGTTTCACCGCGGCGAGGCGACTCGTGGTTGAACAAAATACCGTTGCTGGCGTGCAATCCGTAGGATTCCCGGTAATTGACCGTGATCCAGTAGGCGTAAACTTTCGCGCACCCGTAGGGGCTGCGGGGGTAAAAGGGTGTCTTTTCGGTCTGCGGAATTTCCTGCGCTTTGCCGAACATCTCGCTGGACGACGCCTGATAAAAGCGCGGCTTGATGCCCGCCTCGCGAATCGCCTCCAGCAATCGCACCGTCCCCGTGGCGCTGATGGTAGATTTCCACCGGCTGAATCTTGCCGATCAACCGGGATAGAGCACTGGCGTCGCCGAGATCGCCGTAATGCAAAAACAATCGAGCCCGACCCGAATGCGGATCGTCGTAAATCGGATCGAGTCGTCCGGTGTTGAAAGTGCTCGCGCGCCGGATAATGCCGTGCACCTCGTAACCTTTGGACAGCAGCAGTTCCGCCAGATACGACCCGTCCTGCCCGGTGACGCCGGTAATAAGCGCTTTCTTAGCCATGTTTCGCGGACAAGAGATTTGAAAAGTTCGCGCGTGATAGCAAGTCCGTAAACGCGGCGGCAGTGTCCTGATTTCAAGACCTGAGACTGTAGGGCGCTCAATGAGCGCCGTTCTCAGCGGTCATAGACCGCCGTTACAGCAAATTAGGGCACTGCCAATCTGGCGGGTCTATGTCAGGACTTCACCCCGGTTTCTGCTCGTGCTCCGGCCGGCTTCATGCGCTCAGGCTGTTCTCTGGAAAATCACCCGGACGGCATTCATGGTCGCGTTCAGTCTGGGCGTTCGAGATCGAAATTCAAGCGGATCATACGAAAGCTTGCGGAGCGAGACCGGCATCCTACAATGCGCCTCAATCAACATGGCAATCCGACCGGGACGAATCGCATGATCCATATCGAAGAAACTCTGGTGCTTATCAAACCCGACGCGTTGGCGGGCGGTCTCACCGGAGAAATCATACGCCGGTTTGAAGCGGCCGGTCTGAAGGTCGGCAACGTCCGCTGGACCTGCCCCTCTCTGGCGATGCTGACAAAACATTACGCCGATCTGAAATCTAAAAATCCGGGCGCGTTCGACCGCAACATCCGTTACCTCGCGAAAAAAAATACCCTCGCCCTGCTGCTCGTCGGGGTGAACGCCATCGCCAAGGCGCGAATGTTGATCGGCCCGACCGAACCGTCGGTGGCGCCACCCGGCACGATTCGTGGCGACCTCAGTTCGGACACGATCAAGTTTGCCGATTCCCAGGACCGCGGGTTGTATAACCTGGTCCATGCCGCCGATTCACCCGATTCCGCCAGGAAAGAAATCAAGCTTTGGTTCGGGTAATCCGGGCCGGGCGAGGACAATCCCATGAAGCTCTCCCGGGAGGAACTCGATGGCTTGCGCAAGCTGAGCACGCCGACGGTTTCGAACGCCATCGAGTTGTTCAACGTCCGCCCGCGCAACCAGGGTTTCATGTCCCCGGACATTCGCTGCCTGTTTCCGGATTTCGGCGTGATGGCCGGTTACGCGGTAACGGGCCGTTTTGCGGCGAACCAGCCCGGAACCAGGCCCGCGTCGCGTTACGATTTCTGGAAACATGTGCTGGAAATTCCCGAGCCGCGCGTGCTGGTGCTGCAGGACCTCGATCAACCGCCGGGCGTCGGCGCTTACTTTGGTGAAGTGCAGACCCACATCCATCGGCGTCTCGGTTGCGTCGGCGTCGTCACCAACGGCTGCGTGCGCGATCTCGATGAAGTCCGTGAGCTCGGTTTCCATTATTTTGCCCGTGGTATTTGCGTTTCCCACGCTTACGTTCATCTGATCGATTTTGGTTCCCCGGTCAACGTCGGTGCAACAACCGTCCACCCGGGCGATCTCATCCACGCGGACAAACACGGCGTGCTGGTCCTCCCCGTGGAAATTGCGCGCGACATTCCCGCGGCGGCGGCGAAAATCGCCGGGCGCGAGCAACGGATCGTCGGACATTGCGGGTCGCCGGACTTTTCGCTGGAGGAGTTGAAGCGGCTTTTCGAGGCGGACTAAATGCCCGCGTTACTTTGAGGCCAGACCCCGTTGAGATTCAAGGGGCGCATTTTCGCCGGACAATTTCGTAATTGCTTGACCATTCTCCTGCCACTCAGCATTTTCGCCGCGTGCCAAAGAATCTGTTCTGCCTCGTTCTGCTGGGGGTTTTTGCGAACTCGGGTTTCGCCGCCGAGCCGGAGCGCTCGGTCATTCAGATCATGACCTTCAGCCAGCAGCCGGTCTGGGACGCACCGTGGCGGTTCGAGCCGGTTCGCCGCAGCAGCGGTTCGGGATTCGTCATCAAGGGCAGGCGCATCATGACCAACGCGCACGTCGTGAGCTGGGGCAAACAAATCCTGGTGCATCGCTACCAGGACCCGCGGCCGTATCTCGCGCATGTCAAATTCATCGCGCACGACTGCGATCTCGCCCTGCTCGAAGTCGAGGACGAGAGTTTTTTCAACGGCCTTGAGCCGCTCAAATTCGGGGATCTGCCCAAGGTCCGTTCCACGGTAGTGACCCACGGTTACCCGGCCGGCGGCGAGCAAATCTCCTACACCCGGGGCGTGGTGTCGCGCATCGAGTTGCAGAATTACGTCCACAGCGGCAATCGCGCGTTTCTCACCGTGCAGACCGACGCCGCCATCAATCCCGGCAACAGCGGCGGGCCGGTGGTGCAGGAGGATCTGGTCGTCGGGGTCGCCTTCCAGGGCATGCCCGGCCTGGAGAACACCGGCTTCTTCATTCCACCGCCGGTGATTCAACATTTTCTCAAGGACATCGAGGATGGCGGATACGGCGGTTTCCCGATGGCGGGCATTCGCGTGGTCGCGCTGCAAAACCCGGCTTACCGCCGCTATGTCAAAGTGTCGGACAATGACCTGGGCGCGCGCGTGGACAGCATTCTGCCCATTCAGACGACCCAAAAGTTGATTCAGCCGGATGATGTGCTGTTGCGCGCGGGCAAATTCGACGTCGCCAGCGACGGCACGGTGCTCTATGAGGGCAACCGCGTTTCCGCTTCCGCGGCTTTTCAAACCGCGCAGCGGGGGGAAAGTCTGCCGGTGAAAATCTGGCGGCAAGGCAAGGAACTGGACCTCGCGTTGCCGATGAATATTTACAACGGCGACCGGTTGACGGGAAATCAGTACGATGTCCTCCCCCGTTACTTTGTCTATGCCGGACTGGTCTTCACGCCGCTCAGTCTGGATTACATGCGGACCATGGGACAGGGTTGGCGGGACTCCGCGAACGCCGAGCTGACTTACGAATTGTATTATCGCCGCAACGAATCGCCGGAGACCGCCCGCCCGGAGCCGATCGTTCTGGCCTCGACCCTGGCACACCCGGTCAATGCCAATTTCAAAATCTCCCACCACGCGCTGGTGGACAGAATCAACGGCATTCGTATCGACAAACTCGAAGACGCCGTGCGCGCGTTTGAATCCGCCACCAACACCCATCACGTCATCGAGTTTGTCCCCAATCACGCCTTTGAAACTTTGAACCGGCTCGACGCCGGCGCCGCCCATGCGGAGATATTGAAGACCTACGGCGTGCCCAAAGACCGACGGCTATGAGACTTCGACCCGCGCATTGTTTCGCAGTGTTTTTGCTGCCGGGAATCGCGTCCGGCCTGGGACGCGAGGTGGGCAAGAAGGCTGCGGGCGATTGGGAGCGCTCACTCGTCAGCGTCGAAATCAATCGCAAGCAGTATGATTACTTCCAACCCTGGGCCAAGCGCGTCCAGACGGTCACCAAAGCCGGCCTCCTCATCGGCCCGCGGGAAATCCTCACCACCGCCGATGGCCTGGACGATCGCACGCTCGTCCGCGTCCAAAAAGGCGGACGCGGCCAGTGGTCGAGCGCCGAGGTGAAGTGGGCGGATTACCCGGCCAACATCGCGGTCGTCACCAGCGCGGACGAAAAGTTCTGGGCCGGGCTCAAACCGGCCGGGCTCGCC
>QHPW01000048.1:9861-14454 GCA_003219675.1 Verrucomicrobiota bacterium | reverse complement strand
CTCGGCTATTTTGATTTCACCTGGCAGCCCGCCGAAAATCCGGAGACGCTCGATTACCTGAAGCTCGAGGGGGAAAAGCGCGGCGTGGTGGTCATTGACGCGCCGAAGAAGTCCGGCGTTGAACCGGTCGTCAGACCGCGCGATGTCCTGCTGCAGGTGGACGGATTCGATATTGATACCCAGGGCGATTACCTGGATCCGGGTTACGGCCATCTCCTGCTGGAGAATATTTCGACGCGCAATAAATGGGCGGGCGATCCGGTGCGCTTGAAAATATGGCGCGATGGCCGGGCGCAGGACGTTGTTTATCGCCTGCCCAAAGCTGAAGACGCCGCGCGACTCGTGCCCGAAGCGCCGTTCGATCAGGAGCCGGAATATCTGATTGCCGGCGGCCTGGTGTTTCAGCCATTAACCAAGAACTATTTGCGCAGTTGGGGACAGGACTGGGAACGCCGCGCTCCGTTTCGCCTGGCTTACTTTCGCAACCAGGACCCCGCGCCGGAACGCCCCGCCATCGTGATTCTATCGCAGGTCCTGCCGGACATTTTCAACCTCGGCTACCAGGAATCGCGTCAACTCGTTCTTGAAAAAGTCAACGGTCAGAAAGTCAATTATCTTTCCGACCTGCAACAGGCGTTGCAGAAACCGGCGAACGGATTTCACACCCTCGAATTCATGAAAGGCGACACCTTGCAGCGGATCGTTCTCGACGCCGCGACACTCGAGGCCGCAACGAAACGGGTCCTGGACCGATACGGTATCGGCGAGGAACACGTCATCATTTCATCGGCAAAATGAAGTTTTTTGAATCATTCTTTCATGCCTCCGGCTTTGCCGGAGGTCGTTGACTCAGCAACCGCCACACCCGCAAGGCCTCGGTCACGCCCCACGCCTGCGCGTCGCAGCCGCGCTGCTGATGCGGGGCGTCGCCATCGAGAATCTCAGGAATTTGTCCAAGACAACCCTCGTGCATCAACTGCTCCACGCTGCCCAGATAGGCCCTGGCCGCAGCGACGGCTTCCGAGGCAAAGTCCCACGCCCGCGCCAGCGCCTCGCAAAACACCGGAAAAGTCCAGGTCCACGCCGTGCCGTTGTGATACGCCGGTTTGCGCCGCGTGTCCTCGTCGCCTTCGTAGCGACCCGAATACGGTTCGGCCGGGTTGTTCAGCAGCCGCCCGTTGTTGCCGTAAATCGGCAGCGGCGGTGAAACCGGCAACGGCGCGAGCGAACGCAGCGCGCCGGGAACAACCAGATGGCGTCGCGCCGCATCCACACAACGCCGGGCCCGCTCGCCTGCGACCAGGCCAAGGCTGACAGCGAACAGACAATTGCTTCGCAACGCCGTGTCCGCGACGGCCACGGTTGCGGGTTTGCCGTGCTCAGCCACCAGCGAGTCCGCGAAGTAGCCGCGTTCCTCCAGCCAGAAATATTTTTGCAGCGAGGCTTCGGCGCGATCGGCCAGGGCGCCCCACGATTCGCCGCCGCCTTGCGCGCCGATCCGTTCAAGCAGCCGCAGCAGCCGGATCCACAACACTTGAATTTCAATCGGATATCCTTCGCGCGGCGTGCCGGCGGGCAAACGCGTGTCCATCCACGTGAAGTGGCTCGGACTCCAAATCAATCCCGACGCCGCGTCCATGCGAATGCCGTTCGGCGTGCCGCGAATAAAAATCCTTCCCGGTAGGGACACGCTGCTGCGCGTCCGTGACTTTCTTCACAGGTTGTCCGTGGTCAAGGAACCGGTCTTGAACCTTTGCCGCCATTTCCTCGCAGACAACTCCGAACCACAGCGGCGCGTCCGAGGTGTCGCGGTTCGACGCGTCCTCGCCGTGAATCGTGTTTGGCAACGTGCCGTTCTCCTCGAATCGCGCGAAGGTGACCAGGACCTGGCGCACCTCTTCAACCATTCCCGCCGCCAGCAGCCCGCGCGCGCAGATCAGCGTGTCGCGTCCCCAATCCAAAAACCAGGGATAACCGGCGATCACGGTCTTGCCTTCGCCCCTCCGCACGAGGAACGCTTTCGCCGCCTTCAACAAGCGGGAACCGAACGCGTCAGGGTCGCTCGCCACGTTCGCCGATTCAGAACCCGGAACCGGAAACTCGGAACTGGAAACTTCCTGTTCCGCAGTGACGACCAGCGTCACTTTCCTGCCTTCTGCCAGCGGCAAATCAAACCAGCCCGGACTGTAGGCATCCCCGCTCGCAACCTGCCCGCGACTCGCCTCGACCGGGTGCGGAATGTTCTCGCACCATTCCGGTTCAGCATGAAATTCGCCCGCTGGTCTGCAACGGTCGGGTGTTCGCGCTGAAATGCTGGTCCGCGGCGCCGTTGCGCTTTGTCTCGCAATGAAAGTTCCGGTCTTCGATATCAACGCGCACCGTCAGGCGAACTGCGGTCGGCGGGTCGGATTCCGCGCCGTCCCTGATTTCGCCGAAAGTAAGGTGGGGACGGCGCGTTGCGCCGTCCGGTTGGCCCGCCGGGCCGACCCCACCCCGTCGAAACTGCAACAGTATGGTGTTCTGTCCTTCCACCATCTCCGCAGTCATTTCAATTTCAACGGCGCGCCCGTCACCGGCATTGGCGGCGAACTTCCAATGCGCCGGCGGCCCGGGCTCAAAGCCGGCGAGATTGTCCGCGTCCAACCTCGAGATGAAGCCATCGGCGTTGGCCCAGACGCGAACGCGCTTGGCAAAAATGTGGCGGTCCACCGGCACGCTCTCATTGAGGTTCGCGCCGAGCAGGCAGTCGTATTTTGAATTCACACGACCGAGATCCACGCAGAGCCGCGCCATGCCGCCGATGCCGTTGGTCAGCAAAACAATTTCGGATTTCGGATTTCGGATTTCGGATTTCAGGCTTTCTGGCGTTGAGGACAGAAACCTTACTCGGCCTGCCACGCGCCGGTCCGTGATCCCGTAGCGCTCCACGGCCAGTTCGGCATCACCGTTTCCCGGATGCGGCGCAAAGCAGGCAATGTGGCCGTCGCGCACCGCAATAGACTGCGCGCGGCGCGCGGAGCCGCCGTCTTCAAGGCGCAGGGTCACGCGAAACGGCACGCTGTCCCGAACCAGCAGCCAATGTCCGGGCGGCACCAGCATCACTCGACGCCGGTCGATCAGACACCATGTCGCCACCTGTGGGAATTTCTTCTGTTGCCCGGCAGCATTCAGGGCCGCCAGCAAATCCTCGCCGGCCAGCTTGTTGTCCACGTAAGCCAGCGAACCAAGAAGCTGATTCGGGTCGCGATCCGCCAGTTCAGCCAAAGCGCGCCAGTCGTGCGGGCCGATGCGTTCCGGTTCGAGCACCTGGCTCAGTGCGTTGACGGCAAGAGCGGCTTGTGCCCTCGCGCGGCGATAAGCCTCGCCCGAGACGTAGCCGCCGACGTGAGGAGGCGGATGAACCTGGGGCGAGTGCAGTTCCGCCTCCTCACGCCGGCGGCTACTGCCGGTCAGCGCGAGGCAGTAACAGGCGCCCGGTTTCAAAGCGAATTGAATCTTTCCGTCGCCTGTCAACTTCGCTTCGGGTGCCGGTTGCCCGAGCAAATCCTCATGCGACGACAAGGCAGGGCGAGGTGTCCTCACCGCGCCCTCCTCAGCGACAGGCCGCGGACAGCCCGTCGTACCGTCGTTTAAAGACACCGCCAACGTCTGCGGCTTTTCAACATCCGTGTTCACCAACACCAGCACAGAGTCTTTGCGATCGGCGGAGACGCGTTGCAAGGCGAAGACGGGCGATTCAACCGGACTCAATCGCGTGAGTTTTGCGCTGTCGAAGAAGCAAGGATGTTCCGCGAGCAGCTCGTTGAGCCGGGCCAGGTCGGGAATGATGTTTTCGCCGCCGCCCCACGCGAGTCCGGCGCAGCCGTGCACCAGAATTCTTTCGGTGGCGAGCCATTCCACGCCGCAGGTGAAGCCGAACGCGCCGTTGACGCTGGCGAGCGCGCAGAGCCGGTTGCGCAACAGCGACCAGGCCCGGCCTTTTTTCGCGAGCCGGTCGTTGTCGTGCGTCTCGCTGTAGTGCGCCAGCACGCCGACGCGCCGGCTTTGCTTGTGCGCGTGATCGAGATAGCCGGCGACCTGCGGGCCGGAAATTTCCTGGAACAACTCGGAGTAGGCCCACTGCATGCCGCCTTCGGTCAGCAACGCTTCCGTTTCGTCCCAGCCGCCGCCGAGTCCTTCGAGCAGGAAAAGCGTTTCCGGAAACTCCTCGCGCACGCGGGCGGTGATGTGTTGCCAGACCGGCATCGGCACTTTGTAACCGGCAGCGCAACGGAACCCATCCACGCCGCGCCGGCACCAGGTGAGAAACGCGTCGGCCAGGCGGTCCCAAAGTTCCGTCTCGCGCGTGTTCAACTCGACCAGGTCCTCCCACGTCACGCCCCAGGCGCCGGGACTGAGGAATGCGTCGTCCGGCCCGCGCAGAAACCACTCCGGATGCCGCTCGTGCAGCGTGGAACTCCAACCGGTATGATTGACGACGAGGTCGAGAAAGAGCCTCGCGTCATGCGCGTGGACCGCGTAGGCCAGTTCGCGGAACTGTTCGACGCCGGTCGTGCGCCGGTCGAAATCAATCAGCGCCGGGTCGATGGCCGT
>QHPW01000048.1:0-9781 GCA_003219675.1 Verrucomicrobiota bacterium | reverse complement strand
GATGCAGAATGCGGCAGCCGAGCGTGTCGAGGATGTGCGGCAGTTCTTTGATGAGGTCGCGCAGTTTGCCCGAAGGCGGGATCACCGCGTAACCCTGCTTGTCCAACGGCTTCAACTGCGCGTCGAGCTGTCGCTCCGCGGTCGTGACGGTGTTCTTTGTCTCGCCGAACAATCGTGTGAACGCGCAGTAAATGGTGTTGGCTGTGCGACAGGCGTCGGGATGAACCGAGAGGCCGGCGTCCGGTCCTTCCGGCCAGACCTGCCATCCCTTTTCATCCACCGCGTAAGCTTTGGCTTTGAAATAACCGCCCTCGGTCAGCGTCAGTTCGACGAACCATTCATTGTTTTCGTGCCGCATCGGGATGTCGCGCCACGACGCGCCGGTCATCGGTCTTTCTCCGCCGCGCGAGGTGATGATTTCCCGACGCAGGACTGAGCCGCGACCGAGATTGGTCCGCAGCAAACCGCGCCACCGATCCGGCACCGGTGTGCCGTCTGCGCTGCGCAGCGTGAAACGAATCCGGTCGCCGACGAAACGCAGCAGGCGCTCTCCGGTTGGCGGTGTCATTTCGAGTTTGAGCGGTGGCGCGGCCATATTACGAGTCTCGTCCGCCGCTTAGGATTGGCAGGCAAAGGCTGGAATGCAATTCCGCAGGTAAATTGAAATCAACTTGACGGAAACGCAAACGTGTTGCTGTCGTGTACCAAAAAGGTTGAGAGACTCTACGCGCTACGCCGCGAACAATTCCTTCATCCGCTTCAACAACCGTGGCACCGCCGTCCACGGGTCTTCTTTCGATTCGTATTCGAGGGCGACGTAACCCTGGTAATCGGCGTCGCGCAGGATTTTGACCAGGCGCGGCAGGTCGGCCGGTTCTTCGCCTTTACCGCGCGGATGCACTTCGCCTTTCATCTGCACGTTCACGGCGTAGGGCGCGATCTTCTCAAGGTCGGCGTAGGGATCGTCGGTTCGAAAATTCCCGGTGTCGAGGTTGATGCCGAGCCACGGGCTTTTGACCGCGCGGACGATTTCCAGGATTTCCTCCGCGGTGGACACGATGCCGCCGTGATTTTCGAGTCCGAGAAAAATTCCTTTGCCGCCGGCGTAGTCGCAACATTCCTCGATGGCCGGGATGCAAAGTTGCTTTGCCTCGTCCCGCGACATGCCGGGGCGCGCGGCGCCGGCGAAGATGCGGATGTGCGGCGCGCCCATAATCGCCGCGTAATCAATCCATTTTTTCGTGTTCGCGATTTCCTGGTCGCGCTCCGGGCTGGCGGGGAGAGTAAAGGTGTTGCCAACCGCCGTGCCGCTGATGTCGATGCCGCGGAGGAACGCGTGACGCTTTATTTTGATCAGGAATTCATGGTCAAGGGTCGGCGGGAAATAATAGCTCGTGAGTTCCGTGCCCTGGCAGCCGTGCTCGGCGCAGTAATCGATGAATTGAAACAGGTCGATGCGTTTGGCGGAGTCGGTGCTTGCGTCGCGCTTGTGGTTGGCGTCTTTGAAATAGTCACGGAACGAGTAACCCGCGAGACTGAGCAGCAGTCGCGATGCGCCGATGCGTTTGAGCGGTTCAACGGCCAGAAGTGAACCGGTATCCAACAGGCATGCGCCAGCCAATGCGGCCCCGGCCGGGAGTGTGGATTTCAGGAAAGTTCGTCGAGTAATGGCTTGCATGAACGCAGTAATACAATCACCAGGAACTTTTGCCAGTCCAACTTTTGTTGAACCACGAATGGACACGAATGAACACCAATAGGAGAGAGACACGAATTTCACTAAATTTCACCAATTGGATACGTGCGACTTCGTGAGATTCGTGTCGAATCAGTCCGTTCGGGGCCGTGCGTGGTTTCCCGGTCAGTCTGACAACCAGGCCTGAAGTCCGAAGAAGACAAGGCCCAGGCCCATCGCAATCAAACCGGTGATGGCCACACCGGCAGAGGCGACAATCACGCCTCCCAGGGCGAAGACAAAACCGAAAAAGGTTGCTCCGAACATGATAAAGTCCCAGGGCCCGCGTTCCGAGTCTTGAAAATGTCTGTTCATATCACATCACGGTGTTCCAAGTGCGGCAGAAGTTTACATAGCCATGCAGCTCCGAATCAATACCCGATCAAACGAGGGATTGGCGGGGCGCAAATCAAATTTTAGAGCGGCAGCAAATAGCTGCGGAGCAGCGACAGAAGGTAGCCCACGGCGTCAGCCGTGGGTTAGAGCGTTGGAAATCGGAGCCGCGTAGCGGCGAAAAACAAGGTTGCATTCCAGGATCGCCGAGAGCGCAACCTGAAGGTTGCGGCTACAGCCGCGGCTCGTTCACGCGGGGATATAATCACGTTAACCGAAGGTTCTTCAAGATCACGGTGGCAGAGCGCGTCTTGTTCAGGGTGTAAAAGTGAATGCCCGGCGCGCCATCGCGCAGCAGTTCCTCGCACTGACGGGTGGCGTATTCAATGCCGTATTGCGCGGCCGCTTCATCGTTGTCACCGCGCTTTTCGAGTTCGGCCACGAGCGGAGCGGGCAGTTTCGCGCCGCAAAGAGCGGTGAATTTTTTGATCTGCGCGGTGCTGAGGATGGGAATGATGCCCGGCACCAACGGCACCGAGACGCCCAGGCTCGTTAGAAAATCGCGGAATTCAAAGTAATCGCGGTTGCTGAAGAAAAGTTGCGTGATCACAAAATCCGCGCCGTGATCGATCTTGTTTTTCAGCCGCTGCCAGTCCACGAGTTTGCCTTCCTGGCAGGCGATGTGCCCTTCGGGAAAACCGGCCACACCGATGGAAAACCCGCCCGCTTGCCGGATGAACTCGACGAGTTGATAGGAAAACTCGAATCCGCCTTCGGTCTTCTTGAACTCGCCCGTGCCGCCGGGCGGATCGCCGCGCAGTGCCAGAATGTTTTTGATTCCGCGCGAGCGCGCTTCGGTAAGATAAGCGCTGATTTCCTCTTTTGTGGCGTTGACGCACGTCAGGTGCGCCATGGCGGCGAGGCCGTGTTGGCGTTGAATGCGGTCCACAATCGTCAATGTCTTGTCCCGCGTGCTGCCGCCTGCGCCGTAGGTGACGGAACAGAAGTCAGGCTTGAGCTGCATCAGCGCGGGGATGGTCTTTTCCAGCAATGCGCGCTCGCCCTCCTCGGTTTTGGTTGGAAAAAACTCGAAGGAGATGACCGGACGTTTGGCTGTCCGGGCCGTCGCGTAGATGTCGCGGATGAAATGCACTGCGCGGATGATGCCTGGAATCGCTCGCAATTCAATCCGGCTTTTGTATGAGAAAACAGTTGGGAGCGCACGGGGGGCGCGGGACGCTGGGGCAAACGCGTTTGACTTGCCGGCGGGCGAGACGTGCTATTAAATAGATTAAGCCAGCGGAAAGTGTAACCTCTCACAACAAAGTCATCGAAAGGTTCCTTAAGTTGAACGGATGCGCCAATCAAAAACCTCCGCTCGCGGGAAAGACCACCAAGCTCGTAGCTGCTTGTGTTTTGGTTGGATTTGTCGTGGCAATTGTTATCCCGACTTTCATACGAGCTTCGTTAGAAAAGTCGTCAAATGCCTGCGTCAACAATCTTCGGCAGATTGACAGTGCAAAACAGCAGTGGGCCTTGGAAAACAGCAAACGGTCGGACGATATCCCGACGGAGTCAGAAATCGTTGCTTATTTCAGGGACAACAAACTACCCCTATGTCCCCAAGGCGGCACATACACGATTGGTCGCGTGGACGAAGACCCGAAGTGTTCCATCTCCACTTCCGCCTGGCCGAACGACCACGCACTGAACTCCACCAATGGTTGGTGGATTAATTTCAAGGCTGCCTATAGAACTGTTCTTAGTTGACGATATCGCGTTCCCTTTCGCCTTAAGTTTCATTCCCTCCTTAGCACCTTCGCATGGCCGAAAAGGCGAAGCACCATTACGGTGAGAGACTCGCCTTTGCCGATTGCTTGGCGACTGAGATTTGGGATTGAACGAACGCATGGCTTGAGGCAGATTGTGCGCGTGAAAGCTACCAGCAAACGGCGTGCAAAGTCCGAAGCTGAAGTTGTGAAACATGCCACGAACAACTTGTTGCGGGCGCTCAAGCAGGAAATGCTGAAAAAGGACGGCCGGGTGGATTACGAAAAGCTGCGCAAAGACGGTTACAGTGACCGTTTGCTCGCCAAACTGGAACAAGCCTGAGTCCTACTCATTCTTCCGCAGCCGCATAAATTCGGAAACAGTTATGTCGAGCAGCGGCGCTGCCTTGCGCGCCAGATTCAAAGCGTCTGCGTAAACCAAGCCCGAAGACATTTCGCGCACAATCCGTCGCGTCGGCCAGTCGCGCGCCTTGGCCATCTGGATCAGGGCTGCCAAATCAGTGTAACGCAGGATGTGTTCTTCGCTCATGCCGGCAGATTCCCCGCGAAGCTAATTGGCGCTTCGTGAAGCCGCCAGATTTTTTCTGGGTGGACGTTCGATTGGTCGAATTTGTTGTTTCCAACCCGCGCCGCTTTGTTTCATCTTTACCGCGGCGAATCTGTTATGGCTGAAAAACCAAAACACAATTACGACGAGAGCAAGGTCAAGACGCTTTCTTCGCTCGAGCATATCCGGCTGCGCACCGGCATGTACGTCGGCCGGCTCGGCGACGGCTCACATTACGATGACGGCTGTTATATCCTGCTGAAGGAGGTCATCGACAACGCAATCGACGAATACATCATGGGCTACGGCAAAGAGGTCCAGGTCGGCATCGACGGCACGACGGTGAGCGTGCGCGATTTCGGACCCAAAATCAACACCGGCGCCAAATACAACGATGATGTGTTCCAATTCAGCGTGGGTCTGAACGGCGTCGGCACCAAAGCGGTGAATGCGCTATCGAAAGAATTTCTCGTTCGCAGTCATCGCTCGGGCGATTACGTCGAGGCGTGGTTCAAGCAGGGCAAGTTGAAGAACGAAAAGAAAGGAAAAGCCGCCAACGAATCCGACGGCACCTTCATTCGGTTCGAGCCGGACGCTGACATTTTCAAGGAAGTCGAATTTCGTCCGGAGTTTGTGGAAAGGCGGCTCCGCCACTACAGCTATCTCAATACGGGGCTGAAGTTGATTTACAACGGCAAGACCTTCCAATCTCGCAACGGCCTGCTCGACCTGGTGATGGAAGACCTGGAGTCAGACCACAGCGAGCCGATTTATCCGCCGCTCCATTACGCGAGCAAGACGCTGGAGTTCTGTTTCACCCACACGAACAGCCGTTACGGCGAGACGTTCTTCTCGTTTGTCAACGGCCAGTACACCTCCGACGGTGGCACGCACCTGAGCGCGTTCCGCGAGGGCCTGCTCAAAGCGGTGAACGAGCATTCCAAGGCCGGCTACGAAGGCGACGACGTGCGCGAGTGCATGGTGGGCGCCGTCTCGCTTCGGCTCAAAGACCCGGTCTTCGAATCGCAGACGAAGAACAAACTCGGCAATACGGAAATCCGCTCAGAACTGGTCAACCGAGTCCGCGAGGAACTGCTCCACTTCTTCCATCGCAACAAGGAAATCGCGGAGAAAATCATCGCGAAGGTCGAAGACACGAAGCAGCTCCGCAAAGAATTGCAGGAAGTGAAGAAGCTCGCCCGCGAACGCGCCCGGGCCATCACCATCCGCATCCCGCAGTTGAAGGATTGCAAAATTCATTTCGACAAGGCGAAAGGCAAAGGGAAAGGCTCGATGGTTTTCATCACTGAAGGCCAGTCCGCCGCCGGCTCGATTGTGAGTTGTCGCGACGTGAACACGCAGGCGATCTTCGTGCTCAAGGGCAAACCGCTCAACGTCTGGGACCTCAAGCGCGACATTGTCTATAAAAACGACGAGATGTACAACCTCATGCGCGGCCTGGATATCGAGGACAACATCGAAGGTCTCCGCTACGAGAAAGTCATTCTTGCCACGGACGCGGATGTGGACGGACTGCACATCCGCAATTTGATGATCACCTACTTCTTCCGGTTCTTCGAGCAACTTGTGCACGACGGCCATTTGTTCGTGCTCGAGACGCCGCTGTTCCGCGTCCGCAACAAGGAGAAGACGATTTACTGTTATAGCGAAGCGGAGCGCGACGGAGCTGCCAATCAATTGGGCAAGAGTTGCGAGATCACGCGCTTCAAAGGGTTGGGTGAAATCTCGCCGGGCGAATTCAAGCAATTCATCGGGCCGGATATGCGGTTGAGCCAGGTGGAGTACGCGCCCAAGCCCGATTCGCAGCAGATCCTGGGTTTTTACATGGGCAAAAACACGCCGGAACGCAAAGATTACATCATGGCCAACCTGGTCGTGCCGGTGGAGGAGTGAGGGTGAAATCCGAATGACGAAGGAAGTCCGAAGGGTGGATTGGCAAACTCCGTCATGGGCATGGCCCGAAGGCGGCGGAGGATTCTCCCTCTCCCCAGGGGAGAGGGCCGGGGTGAGGGGAAAGAAAGTGTGGCCCCATCCAACGGTCCCATGAGTAACCGTAACTTTTCATTTGCCCCGTTTGGTGACTTGCTCCTTTAGCTTGTTCACCGGCATACTCTCGCCGTGCCCGTCGGCCATGACACACTGATAGTAGCCCTGCGACGCGTTGTCATCATAGAGCAGTAGCAATTGGGCCAGCTCGCTCGATTTCTCGGGCACCTTTTCGCCCGCAGCAACGTAAACGTATGGTTTGCCGGTAAGGAGCGATCTGGCCTCGAGTGGAGATTTCAAATACTGCTTCTCGAAAAGGACGTTGATGTTGTCGGGAAAGTTTTTGTCGTGGTCGGAGGCGTAGCTGAAAATCCCAAGCCCGATCTCCATCATCCTTCTCATGTTGCTGCGCGAAAGGTCACTGTGACCTGCCTGGTACAACGCATTCATTGCCTGTTCGATGGCTGCGAGCGCCCTGAAGACATCCGGTCTTTTGAGCATCAATTTCTCGACGTAGCTAAGCCGGGACACCCAGGGACCGGCCTCGTTGGTCCGGGCCGGGGGCAGCCCCTTTAGGTAGGCGCCCACGATGCCGTCCGGATCGCTCACGGAAACATCGAGCAGCGCCGCAGCGGCCTTGACTGCCTCCTCCTTGGCTTTATCGAAGGCAGCCTTGTCGCTGTCAGCCAGATTGACCTTCATTTCGACGAGGTTCGCGGCATTCATCCTGGCTGGATCAACAACGGCGAATGCCCTGGAAATCCTGCTCGGCAGGAAACTCGCCAATTCGAGAGGAGTTAGTTTTCTCTCGCCGATACCGGGCCAACTTAACTTCACGCTGACGAGCGCCTGGACAACCGTCACGTAGCCGTTCATGGTCGGGGACTTCTCGGCCGCGGCGATTTCGGCCTTCAGTCGGAACGCAGACTCGACCGCGCGCTCGGCGAATGTGCGGTTGTTGAAATTGCTGTTAAAGAGATGGCCTCCCATGACCAGAAGCATTTCGGAAATCTCCTTGCGTATCCCCACGTCGGCGTGCCGGGCCAACTCCGACAATGTCCCGTATAAGGGCTGCAGGTCAATAATATAGAAATTTGACGATCGTGTTGCGATCCAACTCGAGGCGCACAGCCGGTCGCGCCCCTTGAGATTCAATGCATCCAGCGCCTTGAAGAGCGCCTCGCCGGTGATGGACTCATAGAGGCGCAGTTCCGAACACGCCGCTGCTTTCCTGAACGCCTCAAGCGATTCGTTCTCCTTGCGGGATTGATAGAGCAGATTGCCTTGCAGGTAGTATCCGAGCGCGTTATCCGGGTCGCTCCTGATGAGTTCGTCAACGGATCTTGCGTCGGCACCGTCCATCATTATGCCCAGCACGGCGACAACGGGCGCGTACGCCGGGGTGGTCTCCACAACCATTTCCGAGATCTCGTTTCGGACGGGGTCTCCCACTCGAGCAAGAAAGGCCAGACCGAGCAGAACCTGCGGATCTGTGGATTTCAATGCGACGGCTTTGAGGTTCTCCGCGGATGCAGCCTGGTCAACCGATTCACGGTAGGTGGGCAGATCGAATGTCTTCTGCGCACGAGCGTACGGAGCGGACGCGGTTAGGAAGGCTGCAAGTATGAGCAGCGTACGTTTTGGTCTCGAAGATGGCATAAGTTTCATAGAACCTTCCCCATAACTTTATATGTTTGGTTTTGTGGTTGCAGGCAGTGTCGGCAGAATCTCGGGAGGTTTGTGGTTGGCCACCTCTTCCAGGGGCACGAGTGGAATTCGCAAGCGACGGTAGGGCTCCGCCCAACGCTCAAAAGTCTCATCAGATGATGCTCTGAAATCGTCGCCGCTTGCCGGCTGCTTGTCTTGGGCGGTGTTGAGCCGGTCTGTGCTCCCTGGGCTCTTTGCCGCTTGAATGGGTGCCGCTGCCGGTCGCGGTTCCCTATGCCTGAAAGCGACAAACCAGAAGGCACCGGACACGATTACAAAAATGAGGGCTGCTGCCGCGAGCGCAACTGGGCGCAACACGCGAGGCCTTGTTGCCGCTTCGGGGATCACAACCGAGCGGCCATGAGGCATCACGTGAATCGTTCGAAGCGCAGACCGGCCGCACGCGTCGAGCCGTCGCATTTCGTCCACGAACTGCCGGCATGAAGCGCAGTCGTGGAGATGACGCTCGATGGCCGCCACCGCCGATGCGTCGATCTCGCCGTCAGCGAAAGCCGTCAGTGATTCAGGATCAAAACAAGACATGGGTTGACCCCTTCCGGATATCCTTCTTGGCAAGGGCCGAACGAAGGAATGTTTTTGCCGCGAAAATCGTTGCCTTCACCGTGCCCACCGAGATCCCGAGGGCCTCGGCTATCTCGCCGTAGGAAAGCTCCTGGAGAAAGTGGAGCGTCACCATCGCCCTCTGTCGTTCTGGAAGCGACCTCACCGCGTCGATGAGACAACGAGCTTCTTCGTCGACAATCACGGTGCCGTCCACGGGCGGGAGTTGCACCGGCCGATCAGCGTCGTAGTCAGCAGGTATGCGCCTGGAGCGCTCCCGGTTTGCCGCCGACGCGACCCTCGCGAGGATCGCGTAAGTCCAGGTCAGGAAGGACGAATCGCCTCGGAACGACGAATATGATTTGAACGCGCTCATCAAAGTCTCCTGAACCGCATCTTCTACGTCCGACCGCGACCAGCAGAGAACGGTTGCGGCCCGCACCAGAGCGGGGTAAACCGCTTCCGCCTCCGACTCGAAGTCGCCTTTGAGATTCACCATAACGTGTTCCGACGCGCAGGTTGCTCTTAAGGTTAGTGGGAGTTTGGGTGAAAAGGTTTAGTGGATAATTGGGCCAACCAAACGCCTGTTTTCGTGTGCGGCAGGGAAACATCTGTCACAGCCCAGTGGCTAATCCGACGGCTCAAGGATTCACCAGCCGATAACTGACGAAAGCCAGCTTCCGGCTGTCGGGCGACCAGGAAGGCACGTTGAGGGTTCCCTGGCCGCCGAACAGTTTGGCCAGCACTTGAATTTCGCCTCCGCCCGCCGGCATGAGCCGGAGCATCACGTCCTTGTTCTCGGGATGCTCTTTCACGTCCTTCTCGTAGGAAAGGAAGACGATCCATTTACCGTCCGGCGAAGGATGCGGGAACCAGTTGTTTTAATCGTCAGAGGTGATCTGTTCCTGATCACTGCCGTCGGGCTTCATCCGCCAGATTTGCATCGCGCCGGTCCGTTCCGAGTTGAAGTAAATGAATTGTCCGTCGGGCGAGTAATCCGGGCCGTCGTCCAGACCGGGCGTTGTGGTGAGCTGCTTTTCGTCGCCACCCTCGACCGGGATGGTGTAGATGTCGAACTCGCCATTGCGTTCGCCGCAAAAG
>QHPW01000262.1:3643-5023 GCA_003219675.1 Verrucomicrobiota bacterium | reverse complement strand
AGCGCGCTGGAGAAATCGATCTCGAAGCTCGGCTCGGTGTAGCTGAAGTAGTGCGGGCGAAACCGAATCTTCACGTCGCTGCCCAGCAGTTCCTTGAACACGAATTCGACGGTGCCTTTGAGATCGCCGACGGTGACGCCTTTGTCCACATAGAGGCCTTCGATCTGCTGGAAGGTGGGGTTGTGCGTGGCATCGGCGTTGTCGCGACGATAGACGCGGCCGGGCACGATGATGCGGACGGGCGGGGGCTGGTTTTCCATCACGCGGATCTGGACGGAGGAAGTGTGGGTGCGGAGAAGTAAAGGACGCCCGCCCTCACCCCGACCCTCTCCCCCAGGAGAGGGAGCACAGCTCGACCGTTCGGTTGACAGATAGAACGTGTCCTGGGTGTCGCGCGCCGGATGGTCAGCGGGAGTGTTGAGGGCGTCGAAGCAGTGATATTCGTCCTCGATCTCCGGGCCATCGGCGACAGCGAAACCAACCCTGCGGAAACTGCGGACGATATCGTCGGTGACCAGCGTGAGCGGATGGAGTCTTCCGAGCGCGCGACGGCGGCCGGGCAGTGTGAAGTCGGTCGGTTGCTTCGGCAACGCGGCTTTGAGTTCGAGTTCCTCGCGATGCGCCGCGAGCGCGGCTTCGAGTTCGGCCTTGGCCTGGTTGATGAGCTTGCCGGCGGCGGGACGCTCATCCTTCGACAGGGAACCGAGCTGTTTCATCAGCGCGGTGAATTTGCCTTGCGTGCCGATCCAGTTGCCTTTGGCGCGTTCGAGTGCAGCGAGGTCCGGCGCGGCCTTCAACTCCGCCAGCGCGGCTTGTTTGAGCGGTTCGATGTCGTTCAGGAAAGACTGCATGGAGTATTTTTAGCCACAAAGAGGCGCAAAAGACACAAGAGAAATTATCAGCTGCGGTGGTTCATTTTCATACGCAGCGAGTCCGGTCTGCAAGATTTCCGAAGACCCATCCGATGGGGAGAGGGTGGCCGGTGGTCGGGCCGTTGGCAACGTCCGCCCAATTTTTGTCGCATATGCGACAAAAATTGGGGAACGCGGCGGTTTATGCGCCAGAGGGTGGCTTTGAGCCGCCGGGAAACAAAACGGGCGGCCCTTGCTGGCCGCCCGCACCGCGGAAATCGGAAATCTCTAGGCCTTGCCGCCTTTGGTCTTGAGCGCGTTTTGGGCGACCTTGACCAGCTCGCCAAACGCGGCGTTGTCCTGCGCGGCGAGGTCGGCCAGCACCTTGCGGTCGAGCGCGACTTTCGCGGCCTTCAGGCCTTCCATCAAGCGGCTGTAGGTCAGTCCGGCGGCGCGCGCGGCGGCGTTGATGCGGATTTGCCAGAGGTAGCGGAACGTGCGTTTCTTGACCCGGCGGTCGCGGTAGGCG
>QHPW01000262.1:0-3553 GCA_003219675.1 Verrucomicrobiota bacterium | reverse complement strand
GCTGAACGGGAGGTTCTGAATGATACGGTAGGCGTCGGTTTTGTCCACGATCGTCCGCTTGCCAAGCCGGCGGCGGCGTTTTGGGCTTTTGCTCGCGAGCAGGTGTCGTCGGCCGGCGTGGGACCCAAGCACTTTGCCGCCGGAGGTGATTTTGAACCGCTTGGCGACTGACTTCTTCGTTTTGATGCCTTTTGGACGGCGCATTGGTAATCCGCTTTTCTTTCAAAAAGAGCGCGCAATATAGGAACAGCGGAGGGCGGAAGCAAGAGGTATTTTCCCTGCGTGAGTGCGCAAAATCATTTGAGAGCTGCCGCAAAAAGCCGCGGAGCAGCGACGAGAGGGTGGCCCACGGCGTCGTACGTGTTTAGCGTCGTAGCGGCGGGCGTCTCGCCTGCCGTAGAGCCGGGCATCCTGCCCGGCGGAACAAGCGCACGCATACCCGAAAGATCGCGGAACAACCGGAGCGTTCTTTCCGGGCGGCAAGATGCCGCCCTCTACGGCAGCCAGGATGGCCGCCGCTACGCCGCTAAACACATACCCGGCGTCAGCCGTGGGTTTGAGGTATTGGAAAACGGAGCCGCGCAGCAGCGAAAGAAAGTCCTTTCGGACTCCAAATCTGTCGCCGACGGCAGAGAGCCCTAAACTCTTGCGCCACTGCCTGGCTGACGGGCTCGCCCGGCCATAAGTTCTAAATGCTGGTTGAGGTGCGGGCACAGGCAGACAGCCTGCAATAGACGTAGTCGGCACCGCCATCACGGTGTATGAACGCGGTAAAATCGATGCGGGTCCGTGGCGTTCGAGTCAAGAATATTGAATGCGCTGCTCGGCGCGTTGGTAGTGAAGAGCGGGAACCAATTCGTCAAGGTTGTTGAGTACTCTACCACATAGTCCTGGCCCGACAGACCATTCAACTGGACTTGAAACTGATTGCTTGAAGGCCGCCTCGCAGAACCCAAGTTTGCCAATGCTTTCGTAAACGTCACAAAGTACTGGTTTGTCAGCGTGTCCCAGTAGATGATCCGGATCTGTCCGACATCTTTCCAAGGGGTGATGCTTCCCAAGTTGTAGTTCAAGGCGGTGTTGCCAAGCAACCCGGAATCATTGACCACATTTAAGTCTCGATCGAGTATCTGAACTTCGAGCCCGGTGATAAACGCTGGTGTGCTTGAAATCGGATTGCCATTGTTGGGGTCTTTGTAATTCCAGAATACGTAGCCCAGGCCGCCGCCCGCACCTTGGATCTGGACGCCCGGCAGCGGAATGACCAACCGGGCGGCTGCCTGGGGATCGGGCACATTGAAGCTGATGAGATTACCTTTGTAATTTACCATCCAGGTTCCTGCGGGTCCGGTTGATGGATTGCCGACCTTCGCGGACAAGTAACTGGAGACGTTGCTCGCCGAGAGGCTGACGACGGCGGGGGAGCCGGTCAAACTGGAGCCGGGCGGACCAGTGAAAAAAACGTTGGTTTCCGAAGGATAATTGATGTCATTTCGAACCGTGAATTGCGCGCTATAAGCGTTGATCGCGACCGGGAAAGCCGGCGCGGGCGTAAAGCCGCTCCCGAAGTCCCCCGCGTTGGCAAAATGGCGGAATAGAAAACTGAATTGCGCTCCGGGGGGGACTAAAAAATTCGCCGTGCCGTTCGGGCCGCTGATGGTGACGTTTTGGGAATTGGGACAACCGTAACCCTGCTGGTTGAGCCCGAAGCAGTCCAGGCTGACCTGCCAGGTCGCGTTGGTAAATGCGCTCAATTTATAATGGCCGGTGCCATCGGTTTGAGCGTTGGACATGTAATTTGTCCCGTTCACCGTGATCGAAGCGCTCACGTTGACGTTTGCGAGAGGCTGACCGTTGTTGTTGGTTACATTGCCGCTGATGGTGGCGGTGGCCGCGCGAACGACATAGGTGATGTTTGAAATGTTTATGCCATCAGTCACGTTGAAGTTGAGGCTGGGGCCGATCACGTTGTGTTGCGCTGCGCTGCCCGACTCCAATTGCAGAATCCATGTCCCGCCGAATAGGGCGATGTCAAAGCTGCCGTCGGCCGCGGTGGTGGCCGAGGGCGAGGAGCCGCCGTTTTGCGGGGAGGCGAGAATGGTCAGACCGGAGATCGGCGACCCGCCGGTGTCCGTCACGCGTCCGAGCAGGTGCGCGGTCGAGCGCTGCGCGACGAAGTTGACGAGGAGTGCCTGGCCGTTCGTGAGCATGACATTCGTGCCCTGAACGATGTAACCCGCAAGGCCAGGGTTCTGGTTATCGGGCCCGATGAACCAGGTGCCTGCTGTCACGCCCATCGTGTAGTTGCCGGTGGCGTCGGTCGTGGCATTGGCTTCATACTGATTATTGTTGTCGTTGCCGAAAAGGGAGATGCCTTGCAGCGATGCGTTCGTATCGTTCTTCAAGCTGCCGTAGATGAGCGCCGCTTCTTTGGCGAGTTGAACGTTTACGCCGGTCACGCCGCCCGCGGTCGTATCGATCCGCGGTTTGTTTTGCGGGCGCAGGTAACCGCTTTGGCTGAGATTGAAATCCGAAATATCCAGCTTCCATTGGTCCGGCACGGTGGACACGGTGAAATCGCCGTTGGCATCGGTGAAGGCAATGGCAAGCTTGTTGTTCGAAGACTCCAGGAAGAGTTGCAATCCGGGGATTCCATTGCCTGTGGCTGCGTCGGCAATGGTGCCGGAAATGGTTTGCGTTCCGGGGGTCAACTCCAGGTTTTGCGTGATGAACTCGCCGGCATTGAGCGTGATCACAGGCGCCGTGCTCAGGTCGGAAACAAATCCGACTTTGGTCGGGAGCACAAGATAAGTGCCCGGCGCGGCGACGACGGTGTAATCGCCGGACGCGCTTCCGACGGCCCCCACCACGAACTGTACATCCTGGCCGGTTTGAACCAGCAGCGCCACGGTCGGGTAGGGAACAAGCGCGCCGAGGCTGTTTGTAATCTGGCCCGTGATGAATTGTGCAGCCGGCAGGGGCTGGGTCACGTTCAGGGTCTGCACTGCTAAACCGCCGCTCGGACTCGAAACGCGAAACACGTGTTGGCCGGCGGCACGGGAGAACTCCGGCGCTGAATTGAAGCTGAAGCTGGTCTGAATCAGCCCGTTGCTCGAGCCGTCATCGTCCCCTGGAACGTTGACGTCACGGATGCCGCCGAAAGCGGTGACCTGGCCGTCGGTGACTTTGAAACTCTGAACCAACAAGTCGCCGGGGTCGATGCCGTTTCTGTTCACGTCGAGGAACCGTTCGACCAGCACGGTCTCGCCATTGGTCAGGCCGGAGATTTGAAGAGTAATCTGGCCGGAGTAGGTGTTGCTGAGCGAGGACGGGCTGACGGTGAATCCGACTGCGGCGCGGGCAACCGGGGGGAGAAGGAAGCTCGCGCAAATCAGGAGGAAAAACCATCCGCGACGGAAAATCAGGCAGGAATATTTTTTCATGGGTTTGACAGCAGGTTGTGCTCAAACACGTCGAAGACCGAAATGATCTTCATTAGAGGGGGTTCTGTAATTGAAGCTGGCTGAGAACACAAGTCCATTTTACGGTTCTG
>QHPW01000263.1 GCA_003219675.1 Verrucomicrobiota bacterium | reverse complement strand
CGCCGACCAACACCTTGGTTCCATCCGGTTTGACCGTAAACCATTCGCAGTTGCCCCCGCCGCCACCCTGGTGGAAGACCAGGCGCATCGGATAAACGCCGGCTTGCGAAACCGCGAAGTTCATGAGCGTGTCGGTCGCTCCGCGTCCGTCGTTGAAGCCGCCAATGAAGAAATTCGGATCCCCCTTGATGGTCCCGGTCACAGTGACACCATTGGTCAGATAATTCCTGAGCAGATTGGCGGAAGTGGAATCCGCAACACTCAGGCACGGAATCAAGATGTCCGTTCTCGTGGCGCCCGCGTAAAATCCGTAAGTGAGATTGCCCGGGGTGGTGAATATGACGCCTACCGCGCCGGCGACTTGCGCGGCCTTGCACTTGCCGTGCGATCCAGCAAAGCGATCTTGCCGGTGACGTTTGGATATGGACCGGGGTCGTCTATTCCACCCGGCGTCATATAAACGATCGGCGCCGTAAGGGGCGTGATCGGCGGTGGCGCTCCGTAAACAGCGCGCCCACCGTCTTCTTCCCCCGGGAGCTTACTCATGCTCAGGCATCCCAGGGCCGTGTTTGTGGGTCCACTGATCGTGAGCACTGCGGGAGGCGCGCTTTCCGTGATGGTCACACGGAAATTGTCGTCGCTGTTGACTCCCATCTGATAGAAGGTTGCCGTGGGGAATTCGACGTAAGTCTCAACTCCTTCGGCGACGCTCTCGAACGCCGCGCCGCCGCCCCCGCCGGTAATACCCGGCAACGGTTGTGACGGATATCCGTTGGCGCTTGTAAAATTTCCGTTCTCCGGACCTGCGGTTCCATCATTCGCGACACGGTCCCAGTTGATATAAGTGGTGACCGCAAACAGGTCGTTGCTGAGCCACCCGGCGCCGCTGAGCGTCGCAATGTTCGGTCCATACAAGCCGGCCAGTTGGGATTCCGCCGCTACGTTGTTGTTTTCCGTGTTGCCGCTGGTGTTGTCCACCTGGCTCGCTTGAACGGTGAATCCAGGTTTGGTGGAGTCACCGGAACCAATCGCACTGGCCAAATCAGTCGGCAAGGTCTTGTAGGCGACGACAACGAATGTCCACGAGTCAGTCGAGGTCAGCACGGGAGTGCCGTTGTCACTCCACCGCAGACTGGCTGTATTCGTGGAGCCCGGAGGGAGAATGATCACTGGAGTCAGGTTGACGGTGGTCACTCCTCCATTCCGGGTGATGGTCGGACTGTCGGGACTGCCGTTCAAAGACAGCGCGATCGAATTCGTATTGACCTGCGTACCGGCGTCGGTCAATTGAACGCTCACGATGTCCGGCCGCGCGCCTGTCGCATTGGGCGGCGGTGTGACTCGGGAGACATAGGCCGGCAATTGCGGTCCGGAGTAGAATGCCTTGATCCCGGTCGTATTCGTTGGACTCGGATCATTGATCAGGATTTTGGTTCCGTCCGGTTGCACTGTGAACCATTCGCAGCCGGCCCCGTTACCAGGTAACTCGCCATCGCCATTTTCCCAAATTAAGCGGAAGGGATAAATCCCCGCTTGCTGGACGACCATGTAGAACGGAGTGTCGGTCGGACCACGCCCGCCGTCATACTCCCCCAGATTCAACGCGAAACGGTCTTTGGGGTTTTTACCCTCTGTGACACGGAATCCGTCGTCGCTGTTTACCCCCATCTGATAAACGCCGGCGGCGGGGAACTGCAGGAAAGTCAGAACTTCCATGCTGGAATCGCCGTTCAATCCATTCGCACCCGGGATTCCTGGGAACGGACCGTCAGGAGTAAAGTTGCCCGAGCCGGCTCCCGTGGAATCTATGTTGAAATTGATCACGTCAGTATAATCGATGTAGCCGCCGTCTGTGGCCGTCGTGAGGTCGGCGTTGTTGGTTCCGTGCAACCCGGCAAGTTGGTCCTCGGTCCAGGCCAGGCTGTTGGGCTGGACTGCCGTGGACTGGTAGGGTCTGATCCGGAAACCGGGCTTGGTCAGGTTCACAGAGCTTGAAGGCACTGAGTCGCCCGGCGGGATCACGGTGTAAAGCGGCGTGATGAAGCTGCGAGTGCCGCTGATGGTGTTATTGTTCGTGTCTTTGGCCGAAACCGACACTTGATTGCTGGACCCGGGAGGATGCAAGACTGGAAAACCGTGATAGCTAATCGTCGTCGCTCCGCCATTTTTCTGAACGGACGTTGCGCTGACGCTCGTTCCGTTAAGCTGAAGCGTGATCGGTTTGGTCGTGTCAATCACGCTGGAACCCGAATCATTGATCGTGATTGAAAAGCCGTCCGCAAAGCCGGAAGCGGAACCCACCAACGCGATGGCCGCTGCAATGGTCGTAATGCTGATATTATCGACATATTGAAGTTCGTTGAGGCCACCCGTTCGAGCGCCCATCACGAGGCGGCCGGGACTCGGGAAATAAGCCGTCTGATAGTTCGAGAGGATCAGGGTATTCTTGTAGGACACGTTAAGCACTCCGTTTGTATCGAGAACGACGCTCAACGGCGCCCAGCATAGCAGATCGCCTGACCCTGGATTGTTCGGGTCTATGGGTCCGGTTTGGATCGACGCCGGATCACCGCATGTCCCGTTCAGAGTCGGCATTGGATTGAGCAGCACCAACTGACCGTCCACGCGGATGTCCAGGCCTTCAACGTCGCCGCTGCCGTTATTGTAAGAGTCAAAACCAACGGATATACCCGTCGTGCTTCCTTCTTCCATGGCGCCTCCGACTCCCGGCCCCACTTGTATTCCAGACCAGCCACCAGTGGGATTTGTAAGGATGGGGTCGTTGGCGCGGACGTAAGCAATGGAGATTCCGTCCGCAGGCGTGCCCGTTCCGTCGCCGATCTTCACCATGGCGGTGAAAGAAAACGCCTGGACGACCTGCCCGTTATCAAAATCGCTGAATATGACCTCGCCGTTCTGGCTGTTGACCGACTCGGTGAGAGACAGGTAACCATCGCTGGTGTTCGTCGCGGCCCCCACGCCGCCGCTGGCAACCCATTGCGCATTTCCAAAGAGCTGAAGCTGACCGCTCGTTGTTGGATCGCTGTTGAAATCGAAGAACACTGTGCCGGCGCGAGTCAAAGAAGCGATTGCGAACACAGTGACTGTCACCAGAAGATACGAGAATCGGGGGAAGGATTTGGTTTTCATGGCTTCATTGCTTTTTGTGAGAGGAGACGACGGACAAACGAAGTCGGGCCGCGAAATAATTCAAGATCATCAAAGGCACAGATACGCATACTTCCTGCCGGCTCGTTGCAGCCGAGGTATTCGAGAGCCGTCAATGTCAGGTGCCCGCAAACGCGGTGCCAAATGGTTTTTCAGTCGCATCTTGTTGTTTGGCAAAGCAGTCGTTGACCTTTCCCCACTCGAATCACCTCTTATTCCGGTAATTTCCTTGCCTGCAATGGCAAATCGTTGACCATAGCTCAATATCTGCGAGCCTTCTGGGACCGACGGATCGGAAACTGTTGCGTTTATGTTCTATCTCACCTCCGATGTCAACGTTATTGTTCTATGGGCATGAAGTGCTAGGTGTTTTGATTTGTCCGGCGAACATGTTGGAGTTCGGCCTTTAAGCTGTTCCGGGCCGCCAACATGCTGAAGCCTCCGTTGCTCGTGCTCGGGGTGGCAGGTCGGATTTGCGGATTACCGCGCAGATCAGGAATCCTTTTACGAGCTGGCCTACTCCAAGCGACCCAAGGACCCGTATCGTGGACTCCTCATTTCCGGAAGTAATCGTCATCGGGCCAAAACATCAGGGGCTCCCTCCCGAAGCTGCGCCATCTCGAATCCGACCGTCCATCGTTTCCGCAGGTCGAGGCATTTCGAACCATGCCTGGCCCAGAAATCGTCAGCGATTGAGAGGGGGGTCAGTTGGTTTTTGATTTTCGGGTGACTCGATCCTGTTAAAGTCGCGCCGTGCGACGGAGCAAACAACCTCGGGGCGGGGGAAAGAACAAATCTGCCGAAACGGCCACCTCCGGCCCGGAGCCTCCTCCGATATCAAATCGACGCCAGTGGTTGTTTCGCGTTGTTGCAATCACGCTCGTCCCGCTTTTCCTGCTTGGCGCGCTGGAACTCGCGTTGCGTGTCGCGGGGTATGGTTATCCCACGAGCTTCTTCCTCAGGACTCGGATCAACGGGCGGACCGTCTATATCGAAAACCAAAAATTCGGCTTGCGTTTTTTTCCAGCTGCGCTGGCCCGAAGCCCTTCTCCCGTGGTCATGGAGGCGGACAAAACCGCCAACAGCTATCGCATTTTTTTGCTGGGTGAATCTGCGGCACTCGGTGATCCGGATCCGGCATACGGTTGTGGTCGTTACCTGGAAGTCCTGCTCGGTGAGCGCTATCCCGGCACCCGCTTCGAAGTGATTTGCGTCGCAATGACGGCAATCAACTCGCACGCCATTCTGCCCATCGCCCGGGAGTGCGCCCAGCGCGACGGCGACTTGTGGGTGATTTACGCGGGAAACAACGAAATGGTGGGACCCTTTGGCGCCGGCACTATCTTCGGCCCGCGCGCGCCGGGTTTAGCGCTCATTCGCGCCGCTCTGGCAGCGAAGACGACGCGAGTGGGTCAATTGCTCGATGCGCTTCTGGGACGCCTGACTCGAGGGTCGTCAACGCCTCCGCCCTGGGGGGGCATGGGGATGTTTCTGGGGCACCAGATTCGGCCTGATGACCCCGGACGACAGCGCGTCTATCGATACTTCAGGAATAATCTGGAGCAGATCGTGCGCCTGGGTCGGAGGGCGGGAGTCAAGATGGTTCTGAGCAACGTGGCCAGCAACCTCAAGGACTGTCCCCCGTTCGCTTCCCTTCACTCCGCAAACCTGCGAGAGAGTCAGAGGAATGCCTGGGACCGGCTTTATCAGGATGGTCACGCGCTGGAATCGTTGGGCCAGTTCTCGTTGGCAGCGGACAAATACTCCGAGGCAGCTCGACTGGATCAGGAGTACGCAGGACTTCAGTATGAGCTGGGCAGTTGCCTTCTGGCGCTGACCAACCTTGCGCAGGCCCGACATTGCTACGAGCTGGCGCGCGATTTCGATGCGCTTCCCTTTCGAGCGGACTCGCGCATTAATGAAATCATCGAGAAAGTGGCGAGTGAATACGCCAACCAAGGCGTGTATCGCCTGGATGCCATCGGTGTGCTGTCCCCGGACGACGCGCCCCGAATTCCCGGGCAGGAGACGTTTTTCGAGCACGTGCACTTG
>QHPW01000261.1 GCA_003219675.1 Verrucomicrobiota bacterium | reverse complement strand
TTGGCTTTACCCAATGCCGGCAAGAGCAGTCCAGCCAAAATGGCGATGATGGCGATGACGACCAGGAGTTCGATGAGCGTGAAAGCACACTTTTTGACTGGCCGTGAACCGCGGGCGACTGGAGAGATTCCCTTCACTGGATTCGCCTTTGAGCTTGTCAGGATCAGCGAAACTGCTAGTCCCCGGCCCGTCGGGTGTCAAGCAAAGATGGTGGTTTCAGAAGCGGAGAAAGTCAGGAAGGGGTCACCCCTAACAGCCCGTTTAAAAACTTATTTATGTGATTGAACAAGAACGAGGATGAAGCGTCCGATTTCCATGGCACTCGGAAAACGCAAACCCAAACATGACGAACTTTTCATCGCCACTGCCAACCTGGTCACTGGCCCCGGCCATCCCTTCTACACCAAACTCAATGAGGTTCTGGCCGAGGCCGGCTTCGATGACTTCGTCGAACGACTCTGTGCCGAATACTATAAGGAAGGCGGACGACCTGGCATTCCACCGGGCGTTTATTTCCGCATGCTCTTCATCGGCTACTTCGAGGGATTGGACAGTCAACGCGGCATCGCCTGGCGCTGCGCCGACAGTCTGGCGCTGCGAACTTTTATGGGTATTGCCCTCACCGAGGACACCCCGGTGCATGCTTCGATGACGATCATCCGGCAACGGTTGCCTGAATCGGTTTTCGACAAGGTCTTCGTGTTCGTGCTGAGTTTGCTCCAAGATCAAGGACTGCTGCGCGGCAAGGCCGTGGCCATTGATGCCACCAAGACGGCTGCCACCGCGGCGAAGAAGTAGAGCGCCACACGGCGATTAGAATTCGACTCCGCGGGCTTCATGGCGGCAGATTACCGCACCCGCAAGTGACGGCAAGGCGATTCCAAAATCCGAAGGCCGAAGTATCCATCGGCAACCTTTCGGTTTTCGATCATTCGCCATTCTTTCGACATTCGCCATTTGAAATTCGGATTTCGACTCAGCCTCGGGCTTCATGGCGGCAGATTAACGCCGGAGCCGGTGACGGCAAGGCGATTTCAAACTGGGGCCAAAGATTGACGCTAAGTGTTACGACCCGGCGCACCTAGGAAGGAAATTTGCGCATGCATCTGCTCGTCCCGGTGTCAAAGTTTAGGACCGATCCCTTTTCGCTTTTCCACTGACTCGTGAACTTATTGACCGCCAAGAGCAGTTGAGATCAACTTGGTTAGGGAGTCAGTTTCCCTGTGCCAGCGCCTCTCTATGAGTCCAGCAAACCAAATTTCAAAACCAAGTAACAATATTCCCAGCATCGGCAAGAGGAGTTCCCATGGATTGCTGCGGTGGTGCAGCGCGGCAACAGGCAATGTGAAGATTATGAAAACCCCGATAATCACAATCCCCGGCAAGGTTAGAACTCTGTGCCCTTTCGAAAAGCGCGTCATTGTAAACATGCCACGTAAAATAACTCTTCCGTCCACATCGGCGAATTGTCCTTTAAATGTAGGCTTGAACGCATACACAATCATGGAGCCGGTTGGATACCAGAAAACGGTGACGTTCTGGTCAACGATCACTCCGACCGCCGGCTTTCCCTGCTCTGCACGGAGTGCTTCCGTCCTCACACAACTGCGGAGTCTCTCGATCGATTCCAAAAGAGAGAACTTGCTCTGAAAGGTAATCGGTTCATCGTTCACAAACGCGTAGCTAAACTGCTCTCATGTTTCTACGCTGTGAGTGACTAAAGTAAAGCAGGTTAAGACTATGAAAGGCGTCAGTCCTGAATGTCCCTTAGTTAAGACTTCGATAATTGCGGGGTCTGCCTTTCCAGTAACGGGCGCGGTGAGAGATTTCTACGAACTGATGACGCGGTTGATTGAGTAAGGGATAGGCTTTGGGTCGACGTTTGACTGCGCGCGGTTCACGTCGATCCGGCCGCCGCGGAACCAAGTCCTGCGCCAGATTGAGCAACAAATCTTCCCACAATTGGCGGCGCATTTTCTGGGTGCGAGCCTGGCCTATGGCGGCACTGTACTGGCGCAGGGCATCGAGTGAGCCTTTGAAGCTGACACGTTCCAGATCTACCTGGTAGCGGGCCACCGCTTGAGCCATCAAGCATCGGACCAGATTGTGAGCGATGAGATAAACCAGGAGTTCTTTTTCAGCCATCTGGGGTGAGTGGCAGCGCAGCATTTCCAGGCCGAGTGTGGTTTTGAGATCACGCAGGCACAGTTCCAGGCGCCAGCGCCGGGCGTACAGAGCAATGATCTGGTGAGCTGGATAAAGTTGCGGATCGAGCAAGGTGCTGACCAGCGTAACGCGACGATTGCGGAAGCCGCGAATGGCGGCGGTAAAGCGGATAATCCGCACGGTGATTTGCGCTGGCATCTGCCGCCATTGTTTGGCCGACAGAATATGGGACTGCATGCAGCCTTTGGCCCAGACAAACAGTCCGTCTCCCTTGGCCAAGTGTTTGGCTCTGCGGAAGTCCACTTTGCGTTGGTGATGCAGGCGCGCGACCACATCCACACCCTGAGGCGGCAGTTCCGCCAGAGTGGTGTATTCACCAAAGGCGCGATCGCCCAAAACAATGTCTCCTTTTTCCAGAAACTCCCACAACCGATGAAACAAACGCAGATCATGGCTGCGCAGGCTCTCGAGCATTAACGCGCAGCTTCTGCCTGGCTCGAAGTGGGACTGCGGGAGGCTTGGATTTCAATTTCCAGTGTTTTGATCAAAAATGAAGTCCATGTGTGCGGTTTTGCTTGTCGGCGGGTCTTTACTGGTAACTAAAGATGACCGAAAGCCAAAGATTGCTCGCGGAATACGCGCACAGCAGCTCGGAAGCCGCCTTTCGCGAAATCGTGACTCGATATCTCGACCTGACATATTCCACCGCAATCCGGCTTGTGGATGGCGATGCGCAT
>QHPW01000260.1:514-6015 GCA_003219675.1 Verrucomicrobiota bacterium | reverse complement strand
GAACCTTGAACCTTGAACCTTGAACATCGAACATCGAACATCGAACATTCGAGCTGAGTGGGTGTGCTCCCCGGAATACCGGTTGGTTTAAGGGGGATGGTCGGGGCGGTGAGATTTGAACTCACGACCTTCTGAACCCCATTCAGACGCGCTACCAAGCTACGCTACGCCCCGGACCACGCGGCGCCGCTCCCGGACTGCGCCTCCGAGCATCCTATTGTGGTCAGAGTCGAATTCAACAACTTTTCGAGACCGGGAGGTGGCATGAACGGTGGGGCGAGACTCCGTCGAGCCCTGGTCTCCCAACGACAGGAAACAGAAATCAGTCAGGGCTCGATGGAGTCTCGCCCCACCTGGTTTATGGAGAGGCCTGCGAAACTGCGCCAGCGAAGCTCAAACGGCTTTCATCACCACCACCGTCACAGTTCTGCGCGAATTGGCGAACCGCCGCGTAAAGCGCATCCACAATGTCCCGCGCGCTCTTCTCTCGATTCGATCGGACGATTTCCAAGATGCGTTCGGTTCCAAAAATATTGTCGTCGGGCGACATGGCTTCCTCGATGCCGTCGGTCAACAAAAGCAGAACGTCGCCCGGCGACAGGCTGGTCGCGGGCGCCTGCGGATAGGCCATGTCCGGCTTGATTCCCAGGGGAAGTCCGGTGCGTTTGAGCCGGGCCTTGATCTCCCCCGACCCGTCAAGGACATAGCCGGCCGGATGTCCGGCATTGGCGTAAGTAAAAGTCCGCTTTTGCGGATCGAGGCTTACCAGCAGCATGGTAATGAAACGCTCGTAGCCGATGTCCTCGGCCAGAACGCGATTGGCGCGCGTGAGGATTTCGCCGACGTCTTCGCGGTTGCGCGCCAGGATTCGCAGGTAGGCGCGGGTCTCCGCCATCAACAGCGCCGGCCCGATGCCGTGCCCGGTCACGTCTCCCACCACGACGCCGACCCGATTGCCCAACATCGGCAGATAATCGAAATAATCCCCGCCCGTCGCCTCGGCGGCATGGGAGACGCCGGCGATGTCAAAACCGGGCACCTGCGGCGCTCGGCCCGTTTGCGCTGGATCACGCCGCCGAGTTGAGCGGCGATGGCGGCAATAATTTTTCTTTGCCGCTCATCCTCCTCGCGTGTCTCGAGCAGAAAAAATTCGATCACCGCCACGACTTCGTCATCCGCAAGCACGGGAACACCCACGCCGGCTTTGATGCCGATCTGGCTGGCGGCGGCGGTTCGCGGGAAATTGGTGTCGCGAGTCACGTCGCGAACCCAGACCGGCTGTTTCGAAATCCATACCCGCCCCGGCAGGCCTTCGCCCGGACTGCATTTCAAATCCTCACTGACGGCGCGGAACTGGTCCGAGGCGTTGACGGTGGTGTACCAGGCGCGGCTGCACTCCAGATGCGAGGCATCGCTGCTGGGAAGCCACGCCTGGCCGAGCGCCCAACCGGTCGCCTCGCAGATGGTGCGCAACACCAGCGCCAGCGCGGCGTCGAGGTCCAACGCTTCGTTGACCGCCAGGGAAATGCTCTGCAACAGGCGGCTCTCCTCCTCCGCCCGTTTGCGTTCGGTGATGTCGCGGATGAAAGCGACGAGATATTTCCGCCCCTGAAATTCAATGTTGCTGAGGCCGATTTCGGCGAAGATCTCCTTCCCTTCTTTCCGGCGACCGATGGTCTCGGTCGGCTGTTGCCGCGTCCGGCCGCTTTCGGTTTGCAGCGAGCGCTGCAACCACTCGCGATACTCGCCCCGCATCCGCTCGGCCAGCAACGAGGTAAAATTTTGTCCCACCAGTTCGCTCGATTTGTATCCGAAAATATCTTCCACCGCCGGGTTGGCGAACTGGATGACGCTTTGTTCATCCACCAGGACGACGGCATCAGTGGAGTTTTCCCAAAGCAGACGATAACGCTGTTCGCTCTCGCGCAAAGCCTCTTCGGCCTGGCGACGCGCCGCCCGGATCCCGGCTTCGCGCAGCTCGCGTTCCACCGCTGGAGCAAGGCGCGCCAGGTTTCCTTTCATCAGGTAATCGTTCGCGCCGGCCTTCATCGCCGCCACAGCCACATCCTCGCCAATGCCGCCGGAAATGATGATGAAGGGCAAATCCAGCCCGCTCTCCTGCACAATTTTCAGCGCCTCGGGCGCTCTGAAGCCGGGCATGTTGTAATCGGAGAGAATGATGTCCCATGTTTCCGCATTCAACGCCGCCCGCAACGCGTCGGCGGTGTCCACGCGTTGGAAAGCCAATTGATAACCGCCCTGGCGCAGCGTGTTGACCAGGATGCGCGCGTCAAACTCCGAGTCCTCAATGATCAACACCCGCAGCGGTGTTTTTTGGTGAGTGGTACCCACAAAAGACGCCGCAACCGTAACCATGGCCACCGTTGCTTTGCCAGCTATTTTGCCGCCCCATCAGGGAACAATGCGGATGCGATAAAAAACCGCTCCCGCAGTCGGGTTGGTCGAAATCGCGTCATAGCTTTCGAGGGTTGAAACCGCCAGGCGCGGAAAATTGGTTCCCGGCGCATCGCCAAAGCCGGTCACCAGATTGGTCGATAATTCGAGTTGATAGCTTTTGCCGACAACCGCGCTCCAGGAAAGGTGCGGCACATGGTTCGTCAACAGGCTGAGATTCAGACGCAGCGCCGAGGCCGCGTCGCGTGGCCCGGTCCCCGCCGCTTGCTCCTGCGCATTGGACATCCCATCGCCGTCCGGATCGCCGGCGGCGCCATTCATGCCCACAGCCGAGGCGGGATTCAGCCCGTAACGAAATTCCCATGCGTCCAGCAGGCCGTCGCCATCAGAGTCCACGCTGCGAGGATTGGATCCCAGCGATTGCTCCAGAAAATTCCCGAGGCCATCTCCATCCGGATCGCCGTCGCGGCCATCGACTCCAACGTTGGAGAGCGGATTCAGACCGTTTCGGACTTCCCACCCGTCCAGCAGGCCATCGCCGTCGGTGTCCGGCCTCATCGGATCGGTCCCGATCATCGCTTCCTCCGCGCTGCTCAGCCCATCGTGGTCTGGATCCGGGTCGAGAGCAAGCTGCACGCTGAGTCCTTCCAACACGACCGGTCCCTGGCCCGAACCGGACAAAGAATTTCCAAGGAAACTGGAATCGAGTTGCCGGGTCTGCCGGTCGAAGCCGGGATCGAAACCAGGAGCGCCAACCACCGCGCCGATCCTGAGGGTGTCGCCCGGTTGCAATCCCCCCAATTCATCGAGCGGGATGGAGACTTCTATGAAATCGGCGTCTTGTTCTCCCGGGACGGCGCCGTTCTGGGGCGAGCGATTGAACTGCTGCAAACGGGCGCCGAACACGTCGCTGATTTCCGCGTCGAGCCTGAAAACGCCCTGGCCGATGTTCAACTGCAAACCGGGCGCGCAAAATAGCGGTATTGATAATCGCCGTATTCGTCGCCAAGAATGCAGCCGACACTCGGCGCGAAATTCGTGAACCTTAGATTCTCCAGGAAGTCCATTCCATCGGCCCCCTGCCCGTCCGGATCCATGATCCCGTTGCCGATGCCGATCAGGTTGGTGACTCCGGTTTGACGCGGCGATTCAAGGAACAGGAAAATATTGTTGCTGGCGTCCATCATGACTTCTTCGAGCCCGATGTACAGGTTGCGCGCGTCGTTGTTCACATAGACCCGGCCGAGGTTGGAGAACTCCCCCGGCATCGTCGGGATCGGCGCGCCGGTGAAATCAAAACTCTGGCCGTTGATGTTGCCGTCGCCGTCGTCCGGTGGTTTTGATTCAAGCAGCGGCGAATGCCAGCTCGCCGGATAGACCTGTGGCGGCGGCATTGCGCGCTGGATGGTCATGGCATCGAACACGGCGCCGTTGGTGTCGAGCGCTTCCAGGCGCAAGGTGTCGGCGTTGACGGTGATTTTCGTGCAATGCAGAACGTTCCAATATTGGGCGTTGGCGGCATCGCGTTCGACCAGCGAATACCGCCCGGCTCCGCCGCCTCCAGTAACGACCGCATGCACGCCGTTCATCGGCGCGAACCGCTCGAAGGCGTGATCGTGTCCGCTCAGGACAAGCTGGACGCCGTACCGCCGGGCGATCGGCAGCAGGAGCCTTTGCAATTCCAACCGGTCATAAACACCGTCGCTGCTGTCAAACCGGTGTGCGCCGGAGGTGTTAAGCGGGATGTGGAAGAAAAGGATTTTCCACGGCTTGGCCGTCGTCGCGAGGTCGTTGGTAAGCCAGCGGTACTGGGCCGTGCCGTCGCCCAGATAGTAGTTCGGAAACAACGCATCCTGAACCCGCATCGGCACAAACAGCGCGCAGAAATGAACGTCGCCGTGGTCGAATGAATAAAAATGCTCCGTCCCCGTGACGGAATTCGTGGGCAGATAAAACGTCTCCAGAAAAGGCGCGTCGCCGGAGTAAAGATCGTGGTTGCCGAAGACGAAAAAGTAGGGGGCCGATTTCATGTGCGGCTGATAGACACTGAGGCATTTCAGGTCCGCGCGCCGCACGTCGAACGACGGATAAATGATGTCGCCCACATGAAGCACGAGGTCCGGCGCGGCATCCCGAATGACTTTGGCGATTTGATACTGGCCCGGCGAATCGACACCGCTGTCTCCGAAAACCACAAAGTTGATCGGTCCGCTGGTTTTCAAGGTGCGGAAGGATTCGACTGAGCCGACCGCCGTCCGGTTCCCGTCCGAACTGGCGGCGCGATAAAAATAAACCGTATCCGGCGAGAGATTGGCCAATGTGGTGACGTGGGTGTTGGTGAAATTCGCGGCAAACAGGGCGCTTCCCAAATTGCTGTTGGTCCCAACCTCCAGTTTCGTGTCGGCGGGCACCGGTGTGCGCCAAATGACCTGCGCGCTGTTACTGGAAACATTCTGAACAAACGGGCCGCGATTGAAGTTGGCGACCAGTTCGGCCACCAACGCCGCCGTGACGTCTGTCAAAGACGAATTATGCAGCTCGATGGCCAGCACGTTTTCGCCCGCGACCAGCAGGTTGGCGAACGACGTCAAATTGATTTCTTCGCCCCAGGTCCGTCCGGCCCAGGCCGCAGGCGTGTCGAATGAAACCGTCGCCTCCGGCGCGAATCCCCGACGCGCGACCTCCGCTCCGTTCAGGTAAGCCACAAAACCGTCGTCGTAATCGAGGCGCAAGAGCAGCCACTGGATGGACGCAAGATCACTCACCGTGAATTTCCTTCGGAAAAAGACCGAGAGATAGTTGAAGGGCATGTCCGTCAGCAGCGAGTTTTCCTCATACGCCTGGTTGACGATGAATGCGCCTGTGGCCGTCGCCCAGCCGGAGTCGTCGAAGTCCATTTGACGCCAGGCCGCGGCCGGCGTGGACGGAGAGTTGGTGCCTTTGAAACAACGCCACGAGTCGCTGACGCGCACGAGTGTTGACTCCTGACCGAAAGCCGGCAGAACCACGGCAGTCAGCAACGCCAACCATCGGAACATCATTGCGACAGGCTACGTCGCAGTGACCTTGAGTCAACCTTGTTGAAT
>QHPW01000260.1:0-509 GCA_003219675.1 Verrucomicrobiota bacterium | reverse complement strand
AGGCTCATTCTATTTGGAGCGAAGGAAGTTGGAGCCTCCTTACGTCGGCTGCTACGGTTCATGGCGCGGCTTCACGTCAAAATTTTGGACCTGCCCGCCTTAACTCTGCGATTGCCCTGCCCCGCTGCTTTCCTCAATATGCCGCCCCTATGTCGAGCGGTCGCAGGCAATATCCGTTTCATTTGATCGAACCAAAGTGGCAGAAGATTTGGGACGAAAAACAAACATTCCGCGCTTTCAACCCTGGCGCGATTCTGCCGAGCGGACATCCATTTGCGAAACGCCACGGTCTCGAAGGAAAGAAGGCCGGAGCCGCAGCGCTCCCGCCGAAGTTTTACATCCTCGACATGTTCCCCTACCCTTCGGGCGCCGGATTGCACGTCGGCCATCCGGAAGGTTACACCGCCACCGACATCCTTGCGCGTTACCGACGAGCGCTCGGCTACAACGTGCTTCATCCGATGGGCTGGGACGCATTCGGTCTTCCCGCCGAGCAATACGCCATCAAG
>QHPW01000258.1 GCA_003219675.1 Verrucomicrobiota bacterium | reverse complement strand
CGGCCCCAACGTTCGCCAAATTGCGGCGTCGCCAGCAGACGGTCCACGACTTTGGCAAACGCGTCGTTGGAATCGTCCGTCAGAAATGCCTCGATCTCTTCCGGTTTGGGCGGCAGCCCGGTGAGATCGAACGTGGCGCGCCGGATCAGTGTGCGCTTGTCAGCCGGCGGGCGCGGGCTCAGGTTGCTCTTTTCCAACCCGGCCAAAATGAAACTGTCGACAGGGCTGCGCGGCCAGTTTTTCTTTTTGATTCCGGGGGGAGGAGAGTTGCGGAGCGGCAGGAAAGCCCAATGCCTCGAACTCGGAACGCGGAATGCGGAACTCGGAACGGGGGCGCCGCGCGGATCGGGGGCGCCCATGCGAACCCAGGTTTCCAGATCGCCGATTTGTGAGGCGGGCAGAATTTCCTTGGGCGGCATCTGCAGGCTGCTGTCGGTGTGGCGCACCGCATGGATGAGCCGGCTCTTTTCCGGGTCGCCCGGGACGATGACCGGTCCCGATTCACCGCCTTTCATCCACCCGTTGCGGGAATCCAGCAGCAGGCCCCCTTTGATTTTCTCCGCCCCGGCGCTGTGGCACTTGTAACACTTCTCGGTCAGCACCGGCCGGACTTTCTTTTCGAAGAACTCGGTGGCTTCGCGGCTGAGGGCGGGTTGTCCCCGGCGCGCATCGACTGCGCCCGCCGCGGCATAGGCGTGCAGCGACAGCGCCACAATCATCAGACGAATGAGGACTGATCGAGTCACACCGGTATTGGACATGTAAAGAAGGAAAAAGTTCCAGCGAAACTTGTGGGCTTACGGCTAAGAGGACCTTCTTTCGCGGCTCCAATTTTCAATACCTCCAACCCACGGCTGACGCCATGGGGCACCCTCTCATCACGGGTCCGCAGCCCGTTGCCGCAGCTTCAAAAAATGGATTTACGCCGGGCTCAACGGACGGGATTTGCAGCCGAATTATTTCGCGCCTTGATCAACCCAGGCCCTAATCAAGCCGACCTGCTCGGCCGTGAGAGGTTTCGGAGGAGGGCCGAAGCCGCCACCAGGTCCGCCACCCCCGGGACCACCCGGGCCGCGTCCGCCACCGGGTCCGCCGGGAGGAGGATTGCCGGCGCCGGGACCGCCCGGGCGACGATTGCCCGGACCACCTGGCCCACCCGGTCCGCCGGGGCCGCCCGGTTTGCGTTTGGGCGGCATGGCGATTTCGTCGTCGATCTGCGCGACAGCGGCGACCAGCAGACTCTTTTTGCTGTTGCCAGGAACGACGACTTTGCCGTCTTCGCCCCCTTTGAGGAGAGCTTGAAGACTGTCGAGGCGCAGATCGCCCTTTTGTTTTTCCTCACCGTGGCACCGGAAACATGACGCTTCAAGAATCGGGCGGATGTCTTTGGCGTAGGTGACGCCTTTCTTATCGGCGGGGGGCGGGAGCTTGCTGAGATCGAGTTTGTCGAGGTCTAGCTTTTTGTCGGCGGCCAGGACCGACCATCCGGCGGTCGCGAGACTCAAAACGAGCAGAATCGGAGTATTTTTCATAGTTTTTGGTCAACCATACCGGTCGTTGGCCGCTAATGACAATCCCCGGCGTCGCCGGGTTACAAGTCTTTTCTCGTTGTCCTCAGGCGGCCTGTCGAAAAAGTTTCGACTCGCATGCAGGGATTGTTTTCACTACGTGGCATGAAATCCACTTCGATTCGTTTCGGTGCCTTCCTGTGTTTCGCGGTTCTCACGGGCTCCAGTTGTTTCGCCTCCGACCCGCCCAAAGTCATTGAACTCTCCCTTGCATTGAAGAAAGAGAAGGTGCCGGTGGAGTTGCACATCTATCCGACCGTCGGACATGGTTACGGCCTGCGCCGCACGAAAGAGTTGGTCACCACCTGGCCTGATCGTGTCGCGGATTGGTTGCGCGCTCGCGGATTGCTGGAAACGAAATGAATACGACGAACCACTGAGGATTGCTTCAGCGTGTTGCGCTCGCGCGTTTCAGCATGTCCACAATCTTCACCTCGGCACCGCCGTGACGTTTGCTTTCGTCATCCGCCTCCATGAACGCGAAGAGTTCGATGGTTTCTTCCGGCGAAACGGGCGCGACGCCGGTTTGAAAGAATTTTACGGCTTCGGCAACGAGTGGATGATAACCTTCGTACGCGCCGACCGGGCTTTCGCCTTTCTCACCCTTCGCAATTCCGCCGTAACCTTTCGGGTCTTCCCGGTAAATGCCCACGCGTCCGCCTCTCCAGGTCCCGGTGACCTCGATCCGCCCGTCGCGGGTGGCGCCGCGCTTCACACTTTCGCAACCCGTGCCCATGACCGTGAAGAGGGATTCGACACCGTGGACGCCATACCAGAAGAGGTCAGGATGGGTTTTCTCCAAATGACACGGACTCCAGGTTTCAGCGCGCAACACTTTGCCGATGGAACCGTTGCGCACAGTCTGTGTCGTTTTGCCGTAACGGAGCGACGATGAGCTGAACATGGGTACACCGGCTTCCTTGGCGAGCCGGAAGATTTCGATCACGTCCTTCAACGAACCGGCCATCGGTTTGTCGATGTAGAGCGGCTTGCGGGCTTTGATGACCGGTCTGGCCTGTTCGAGATGCGGCCGGCCATCGACGCTCTCGAGCATGACGGCGTCCACGTGCCTGCACAATTCCTCGATGCTGTCGTAAATCGTCACGCTGTGCTTCTCCCGCAGTTCCTGGGTGTAACCCTCAACGCGTGACCAACTCGATTCGATGTCCGTGCTGCCGCCTTTGAACGCGGCGACGACCTTCGCGCCGGGAACGTGGTTCGGCGCCTTCGGATCATTGAGCAAGGCGGTGAACGCGGTGACATGCGAGGTGTCGAGGCCAATCAAGCCGATCCGCAAATCGTCAGCAGCGTTCGCAGCGAGAGTCATGACGAATACGATAGAAAAGAGGAGCTGTGGCAGGAAGTTCATAGATTTGTTGTCTGAATGTCCTTCGATTTTAGTCCGGCGCGGAGTGCGGAGTCCGATTCGTCGCCGGCGTACGGGTTGTTGCAGAAGGACTCATTCGCAACCAACCGGCTGGCCGGCGCGGTGTCGTCACGAAGTAATGGGCGTTGCTGACGACCAGCGAGTAACGTTGCCGCGGTCCGGCGAGGATGTTTTGTTGGATGACCTCAAGGAAATTGCTGGAGACTTGCGTCACAATGGCGACGTGTCCGTAGCGCGTGTCGGTGAACACGATCAAATCGTCAGGACGCGGACCGTTCATTGAGCCGTTGCGGTATTGGGCCAGCCCTCGTCGCGGGTTGAACGCTCCGTCCGGGAGCGATTCGTCGAAGAAGCTCTTGGCGTGGCCCCACACGTCCGGCATAGCGTGGCTTTTGGCGTGTCGATAAAAACGTTTCACAAACTCGACGCACTGCCACTTCTGGCCGTAGTAATAACCGTCTTCACTGTAATTTTTGCCGTGACTACGGAAGAACAACAGCCCGTTGTCATAGACGGGCACGTCGCGATAGCGGTCAATGACTTTGCCGACCCGCAGGGCGTTCGCATAGAAGATCGTCGCCACGGACGCGCTCAACAGCGCGAGTAGTCCGGCTGCGATCTTTCGGGCTACTGAATTCGGCTTCACAGAGTTGTCAGTGGGGCAGACCGCACGCGCAGACCCCTGGCGGGCTGGCGGCGGCAACTTTCTCCGGGTCGTAGTTTAAATACGGTCCCAACCATTTCTCGACTTCCTGAAGCGTCATGCCTTTGCGGAGATGATAATCAAGCAGTTGATCGCGGCCGAGTTTGCCCACGGCGAAATATTTTGATTCCGCATGCGCGAAGTAGAGGCCGCTGACGCTGCTGGCGGGCCACATGGCGCAGCTTTCAGTGAGTTGGATGCCGGCGATCTTCTCCGCGTCGAGCAGTTGCCAGAGAATCCGCTTTTCGGTGTGATCGGGGCAGGCGGGATAGCCGGCGGCGGGCCGGATGCCGCGATATTGTTCTTCGATCAGTTGTTCGAAACTCAGATTCTCATCCCGACCGTAGCCCCACTCGTGGCGTGCGCGCTTGTGCAAATACTCAGCGAACGCTTCAGCGAGCCGGTCGGCCAGCGCTTCAGCCATAATGGCGTTGTAGTCGTCGTGGTCGGCCTTGAATTGTTCGACAAGTGCTTTGAGGCCGTGGCCGGAGGTGACAGCGAACGCGCCGAGGTGGTCGGCGGGTTGATGGTTGGAGGTTGATGGTTGATGGATTTTCGGCGCCACAAAGTCGGCGAGGCAATAGCTCGGCTGGCCGTCGGGCTTCTCAATTTGTTGGCGAAGGAAATGGAATGTTGTCAAAACCTTCGCGCGAGATTCGTCCGTGTAAAGCTCCACGTCGTCACCGACGCGGTTCGCGGGGAAGAATCCATAGACACCGCGCGGTTGAAGCAGCTTCTTGCTGACGATTTCGTCGAGCAACTCTTGGGCATCGGCGAAGAGTTTGCGGGCTTCCTCGCCATGTTTTTCGTGGTTCAGGATGGCCGGGTACCGGCCGCGCAGTTCCCAGGTGTGGAAGAAAGGGGACCAATCGATGAAGGGGACGAGGCCGGAGAGTGAAATTGCGGAGTGCGGAGCGCGGAACGCAGAGTCGAAGTCAGGGCTCGACGGAGTCTCGCCCCATCGGATGGAGGGATCCGACGACAGCACCCGCACGCCGGCGAATTCGGGTTGTGGAAGGTCGTCGAACGTCAACTTCGGCGCGCGTTTGCGCGTTTCTTCGAGGCTGAGGAGTTTCACCTGCTGACCGGCGTGCTGGGCGCGGATGCGCTCGTATTCGCTGCGCACGGCTTGAACGAACGCGGGCTTTTGACCGGGGCTGAGGAGGCTGCCCACGACCGGCACCGCGCGGCTGGCGTCGAGGACGTGGATGACCGGCTGGCTGAAACCGGGCGCGATCTTCACCGCGGTGTGCGCCTTGCTCGTCGTGGCGCCACCGATGAGCAGTGGCACTTTGAACCCTTCGCGCTCCATTTCCTTCGCGACGTGGGCCATCTCGTCAAGCGACGGCGTGATGAGTCCGCTCAGTCCGATGATGTCCACGTTCTGCTCGCGCGCGGTCTGCAGTATCTTTTCGCACGGCACCATGACACCCAGGTCGATCACCTCGTAGTTGTTGCAGCCGAGCACGACGCCCACAATGTTCTTGCCAATGTCATGCACGTCACCCTTGACGGTGGCCATGAGAATTTTGCCGGCGTTCTTGTGCTGTCCGCCTCCGGCCTTTTTTTCCGCTTCCAGGAACGGGAGCAGGTAAGCCACGGCCTTCTTCATGACGCGCGCGGACTTGACGACCTGCGGCAGGAACATTTTGCCGGACCCGAAGATATCGCCAACGACGTTCATGCCGGCCATCAGCGGACCTTCAATCACGGCCAGCGGTTTGCCGTATTTCCGGCGGGCCTCCTCGATGTCCTGGTCGATGAAATCCACGATCCCTTTCACGAGTGCGTGGCCGAGACGCTCTTCGACGGTGCCAGTCCGCCAGTCTTCCTCGACCGCGGCCGCCTTATCCTTCTGTTTCACCGACTCGGCGAACCTGATAAGGCGTTCAGTTGCGTCAGGCCGGCGATTGAGCAGCACGTCTTCGACGAGTTCCAGGAGGTTCTTCGGGATCTCCTCGTAGACCTCCAACATGCCGGCATTAACAATGCCCATATCGAGGCCGGCCTTGATCGTGTGGTAGAGAAAGGCGCTGTGCATCGCCTCGCGCACGGCGTTGTTGCCGCGGAAGCTGAAGCTGATGTTGCTGATGCCGCCGCTGACTTTCGCGAGCGGGAGATTCTCCTTGATCCACTTCGTCGCGCGAATGAAATCGACGGCATAGTTGGCGTGCTCCTCCATGCCGGTGCCGACGGTCAGCACGTTGGGATCGAAAATAATGTCCTGCGGCGGGAAGCCCGCTCTTTGCGTGAGCAAATCATAAGCGCGTTTGCAGACATCGGTGCGACGTTCGAAAGTATCGGCCTGGCCGCGCTGGTCGAAGGCCATCACCACGACTGCGGCGCCGTAACGGCGCACCAGCTTTGCCTGGTGCAAAAACTTTTCCTCGCCTTCTTTGAGGCTGATCGAGTTGACGATGCCTTTGCCTTGAAGACATTTCAGGCCGGCTTCGATGATTTCCCACTTCGAGGAGTCCACCATGACGGGCACCCTGGAGATGTCCGGCTCGGAAGCGATGAGGTTGAGGAATCGCGTCATCGCCGCAACGCCGTCGATCATGCCCTCGTCCATACAGACGTCGATGACCTGAGCGCCGTTCTCGACCTGCTGCCGCGCGATGGCAAGGGCGGCCTCGAAGTCGCCGGCCTTGATAAGTTGGGCAAACCTGGGCGAACCGGCCACGTTGGTGCGCTCGCCGATATTCACGAAGTTGGTTTGCGGTGTGACCATGAGGGCGTCGAGTCCACTGAGGCGCAGGCAAGGATTCACCTTTGGCGGCACGCGCGGCGGCAGGCCCTTGACCGCGCCGGCGATAGCCCTGATATGCGCCGGGGTAGTGCCGCAACAGCCGCCGACGATGTTGAGGAAACCGGCTTCGGCCCACTCCTTCAACTGCGGCGCGAGGGTTTCAGGTGTTTCCGGAAAGCCGGTCGGCAGCAGTGGATTGGGCAGGCCGGCGTTTGGATGGGCAGTGACGTAAACGGGCGCGACGGCCGAAAGCTCTTCGATCAGCGGACGCAATTCCTTTGGCCCCAAGGCACAATTCATCCCGACGCTCAACAGCGGCACGTGCGAAATCGATTCCCAAAACGCCTCGACTGTTTGGCCCGTCACGCCGCGGTTGCTGCCGGCCTGGATAAATGTGACCGAAGCCATCAAAGGAACGACATGGGGCGTGTCGGGTAATCCAGGATGCGCGTGGTCGGTCGGGCCGGGAAGCGGCGCGATGCCGCGCTCTTCAAACAGCTTCAAGATCGCGAAGAACGCGGCCTTCGCGTTCAGTGTATCGAAAATCGTTTCGACCAACAGCACGTCGGCGCCGCCGTCGAGAAGACCGCGAGCCTGATCGTAATAGGCTCCAACGACTTCATCGAACGTCGCACCGCGGGCCGCCGGATTGTTGACGTCCGTGGAGATCGACGAGGTTTTATTGGTCGGTCCCATGGCTCCAGCGACCCAGCACAGGCGTGGCGGATTCGCCTGCACCACCGCGTCCGCCGCGCGGCGGGCGCACCGGGTTGCCTCGAGATTGATCTCGTAGGCCAGGGACTCCAATCCGTAGTCGGCCAACGAGAGTGCCTGAGCGTTGAATGTATTGGTTTCAATCAGGTCGGCGCCAGCCTCAAGGTATTGCGCATGGATTTCCTCGATGAGGCGCGGCTGGGTGAGGCAGAGCAGATCGTGCAGGCCCTTGAGGTCCTTGGGCCAGGTTTTGAACCGTTCGCCGCGATAGGCCGCTTCGTCGAGTTGGTTTTGCTGCACCATTGTTCCCATGGCGCCGTCGAGGATGACGATGCGCCGGCGCAACAGGCGCTCCAACTCTTCGGGCCGGTTCTGTTCAAGCTTCATTTCGGCAAAGTCTGTCGAACGTTCGCCTTAACCTTTATCGTAGCATAAGCGCAATGTAAATATCATTTTATCCTGATGCGACGATATGTTATTGGAGCAATTTATGTTCAAGGACTTCCGTCCGTTGTGACCCGGCAAATGACTCTTGGCGAATCGTTGTTTGCTTTTAACGGGCGCGTCACCGGTTTGTAACCTGGCCGGACGATGCTCAAAGGGTGACAAGAACAAGTTGAAAGGACCCGAATGACGACGAGCTTGAAAACCAACTCGGTTCTGGAGGGGAACGTTGTCCCCCACGATTTGAGTCTTTATATCGGAAAGAAGACGCTGGTGGAGTTGATTCTCAGGGCCATTGAAGACCTTAACGCCCGGACCCCCGAGCGCGAGATCGGGACCCCGAACACCGCCTTCCAACCGGCCATGATGCTGACGTTGTTGACCTATTGTTACGCGACAGGCGTATACGGTTCGGCGGACATTCAATTGGGCATTCAGCACGACCCGATGATTCGCTACCTGTGCGCCAGAGATTACCCTGACATCTGTGGGATTCGGTCTTTCCGGCGTTACCATCGCGAAAGGGTCACACAGTGTCTGAGTGCGGTATTACGGCAGGTCTGGGAGTTGCGGTTCTGCGGAGAGGACGCGGAACCGATCCGCAGCGTTGCGTCGATCGAATCGTCTGTCGTCCGAAGGATTGATGTGAACACAACTCCTGACTTCGAACACGAGGCCGGGAAAAGAATCACTCAGGCTGTTGGGGCGGACAGCATGGCGACGGATTGTAAAGAGATCGTCGCGCGCGGTTCCGGAGCGGGGGTGCTGGCGGTTCTGCAGCCGAGGGGAAAGGGGTCCTCACGATTTCTGTTGAAGATAAAGGTATTCTATCAATTTATAGATTACTCTGCGCTCTTCGCGTCTCGGCGGTTTCATTTTCCACCGCAGAGGCGCGAAGACCGCAGAGAGGATTTGCGGTCGGCGCGTTCTCTGAACGGGTAACCCAGAAGAACCCTTCCCTAAAAAAGGTCTCATGAATGGGCGCTGTTCTTTGCCGAAGCAGTGAACTCAGCCGTTGACACGCCCCTTTCCTTTGTTAGTCTCACGGTTCGCTTCGATGGATTTCACCGGCGAAAATCGACTGAAACCGCATTTGTTTTATGGGTAAGACCAGGAAATACCTTTATCTGTTTGGAAACAGGAAGGCTGACGGCAACGGCGCGATGAAGGCGTTGCTGGGCGGCAAAGGCGCGAAGTTACGATCACCACCGAAGTCTGCACCTTCTACTACGCCAACAAGCGGACCTATCCGAAGGTCCTCGACGCGCAGGTCAGGGACGGCGTTGCGTTTATCGAAAAGATCATGGGCACGAAATTCGGCGACAAAGGCGCCATGCCGTTGCTGGTGTCGGTCCGTTCCGGCGCGCGGGATTCGATGCCGGGCATGATGGATACTATTTTGAACCTCGGCCTGAACGACGAGACGGTGCTCGCGCTCGTCAAAACCACGAAAAACGAGCGGTTCGCCTGGGACTGCTATCGTCGCTTCATTCAGATGTATGGCGACGTGGTGCTGGGCGTACAGAAGCGGCCCGGCGAAGACCACGAGCCTTTCGAGACCGTCATCGGCGGTCTCAAGCAGGAGCATTACCGTAACCACGACCTGGAAGACACCCAGCTGATGACCGACGACCTCAAGGAGCTGGTGAGGCGATTCAAAGTCCTGGTCGAGGAGCGCACCGGCAAAGAATTTCCAGGCAATCCGTGGGACCAGCTCAGGGGCGCGATTGGGGCGGTGTTTGGCTCCTGGATAACGTGCAGGCGATGGTCTTCGGCAACACCGGCGAGCAGTCCGGCTCCGGCGTCGCCTTCACTCGCGATCCGGCGACCGGCGAAAAGGTCTTCTACGGCGAATTCCTGATGAACGCTCAGGGCGAAGACGTGGTTGCCGGAGTTCGCACACCCGAACCGGTGCAAAAACTCGGCGAAAAACAATCCGCTTCCTACAAGGAACTCGAGAACATCCGGCAGACTTTGGAGAAACACTTCAGGGACATGCAGGACTTCGAGTTCACCATTCAGGATGGCAAAGTATTCATGCTCCAGACGCGCAATGGCAAGCGGACCGGCGTGGCCGCGGTTCGCATCGCCTGCGAGATGGTGAAGGAAAAACTCATTGATTGGCAAACGGCGATCAATCGCGTGCCGGCCGAGCAGCTCGACCAGGTCCTCGCGCCAATTTTCGACCGCGCAGCCCTCAAATCGGCGAAAGCGATCGCCACCGGTTTGCCCGCCGGTCCGGGCGCGGCGACGGGCAAAGTTTGCGTTTGCGGCGCGAGCGCATTGCAGATCGATTACCCCTCAAAGACGTTGACCGTGGATGGCCAGACGTTCAACGAAGGCGACTCCCTGTCGATTGACGGAAGCAGCGGCACGGTTTACGCCGGCCAGGTCAAGACGGCCTCCTCCGAAGTGATTCAGGTGCTGATGCAAAAGAGCCTTCGCCCGAAGGAGAGCCGGACGTATCAGAATTTCGCGCAACTCATGAAGTGGTGCTCGCAAGTGACGCGGATGCTCGTCCGCGCCAACGCGGACACGCCGGAGCAGACGACAAACGCCGTCGCGTTCGGCGCCGCCGGCATCGGTCTCTGCCGCACCGAACACAT
>QHPW01000257.1:1861-3411 GCA_003219675.1 Verrucomicrobiota bacterium | reverse complement strand
ACGAATTACCACCTATTCAAAACCTATTTCGCGCGAATCAGTGAGATTCGTGTCTTTCAGCGGTCCACCTCCCCCAACACAATGTCCACGCTGCCGAGAATCACCACCACGTCCGCGACGATATGGCCCAGACACATGTCTTCCAGAACCGTCAGATTGATGAAGCTGGGAGGGCGCACGCGATAGCGATACGGATTCGGCCCGCCGTCGCTGATCAGATAAAAACCGAGTTCGCCTTTTGGCGCCTCGATGCGGCCATAGGCTTCACCCGGTTTCGGACGAAAGCCCCGAATCTTCGCCTTTGGGTCCATGATCGGTCCGGTCGGAATATCGCGCAGCGCCGTTTGCAAAATCTTCAACGACTCGCGCATCTCCAGCAGCCGAATCATGTAACGGTCGTAAGTGTCGCCGTGTTCCCCCAGCGGCACTCGAAATTGAAACCGGTCGTAGATGCCGTACTTGTCCACTTTGCGAATATCGTAATTGACCCCGCTGGCCCGAAGCATCGGGCCGGTGATGCCGGCGTTGACGGCCAGTTCGCGCGGCAGCACGCCGACCCCTTGCGTGCGTGCCACGAGTATTTCGTTCTCGGAAAGAAACCGGTCGAACTCCTCGAGGAACCGGGGAAAACGATCGACGACCTGCTGCGCCTCCTCGATCCAGCCGGGTGGCAAATCGCACCGACAACCGCCGAAACGCATGTAGTTGCACATCATGCGCGCGCCGGTGAGCGACTCGAAGAGGTCGAGAATCTTCTCGCGCTCGCGGAAGGCATACATCAGCGGCGTGCCGGAAGCGCCCATGTCCTGAAGCAGAAAACCGATGAGGCACGTGTGGTTTTGCAGCCGCGTCAACTCGGCGGTGATGACGCGAATATATTCGGCGCGTTCAGGCGGTTGGAGGCCGGCGAGCTTTTCGACTGCCATCGCGTAAGCCCAGTTGTTCGTGAGCGAACAAAAGGAATCGAGCCGGTCGGTGTAAGGCATCGATCCCAGGTAGGTCGTGTTCTCGGCAATCTTCTCATGGTTGCGGTGCAGGTAGCCGAACACCGGCTTGAGCTTCACGACGCGTTCGCCGTCCAGCGCCACGTCCATCCGAAAGACCCCGTGCGTCGAAGGGTGTTGCGGCCCCATCGCGACTTCGAGCAGGTCGCCTTCGATCTCACCTCCGGGCGATGTCTTGGGCAGAATCTCGTACTTGGATTCCGCGATGTCGGTGGCGGCAGTCATAATATCGGTTCACTTCGAGATCGGGAGACGGTAGAGACTACGTCGCGCCCTGATCTCCAATGGACAGAACTCAGAGCTCGCGAGGACGCTTGCCCCACCAGGTTCATGAAGCGGGAAAAGCCGAGGTACATCACGGACCTTTCTTGCGCGCGTCCGCCAATACCAGACGCTACTGAGCGAGGAAGACGGGGGACGATTCTCTCTCTCCTTCAAGGGAGAGGGCCGGGGTGAGGGAAAAAGGGTCGTTCGCCTTGGAACCCGCGACCGCTTGGCCCTGATCGTCCGTTCCTTGCCAGAAAGACGGCATGCCTTTGAGCCATT
>QHPW01000257.1:0-1804 GCA_003219675.1 Verrucomicrobiota bacterium | reverse complement strand
ACTTCATCATGCGGCGTCGGTTCGTATTCGTAGTCGTCCGGCTCAACGTAATCCTTGCGCATCGGATAATCCTTGAACCCGTCCCACATCAGAATGCGGCGCAAGTCAGGATGGCCGTCAAAAACGATGCCATACAGATCGTAAATCTCCCGCTCCTGAAATTCCGCCCCGCGCCAAACCGACGAGAGCGACGGCAAACGCACGTTGCCTGTTCGATTCTCAGTCCGCAGCCGGATGATGACCGGCCCATGCTTCAGCTCCATCGAGTAAAGATGACAGACCGCCTCGAGATAACCGGGTCGCTTCTTTTCTATTATTTCCTCCACTTCCTTCTCCGCGCCATCGACGATCCTTTTGACTTTGACCTTTTCCCTGATCACCGCGTCGGGCCAATCGATGCCCGTGACGTTCGAGCAGTAATCCAGGCGCACCGCCGGGTCGTCGCGCACAAATCTAGCGACGGCGAGCGCATGCTCATTGCCCAGCAATAACGAATGTTGCGCGCTGGGGCTGTCGTTGCGAATGATTTCGATTCGCGCGCCGGGAACCGCCTGTTCTATTTGCGCTTTGACTGTTTCAAGAGGAATCATAATCGTTACATCGTTAAAACGTTAAATCGTTACAACGGATTCGCGAACGGATCGTCTTCATCTTCGAGTGCAAGGTAACGACTTTCAGCCATGACGCACCAGCGTTGGAGGTTTCCACACATCGGGATTCTTCGTGGGCACCAGATCATGCCCGCCAAATTGCGGCACGGGAAACTCGCTCGGCGCGTCCGGATCCAGATGACGCGGCTTGCCGTTGCCAGTCAGCTTTTGTTCATCAATTTTTTTCTGCAACGTCATGAACGAGTGAATGAGCGCTTCGGGCCGCGGCGGGCAGCCGGGAATGTGCACGTCCACCGGAATGTAGCGGTCGATGCCTTTGAGCACGTTATAGCCTTGCTTGAACGGTCCGCCGGAAATCGCGCACGCGCCCATGGCGATGACATATTTCGGTTCCGGCATCTGGTTGTAGAGCCGGACGATTTGCGGCGCCATTTTCTTGGTGACCGTGCCGGCCACGATCATCAGGTCGGCCTGGCGCGGCGAGGGACGAAAGATTTCAGCGCCGAAACGGGCGAGGTCGTAACGCGCCATGGTGGTCGCGATCATTTCGATGGCGCAACAGGCCAGGCCGAATTGCAGCGGCCAGACCGAGTTCTTCCGGCCCCAGTTGTAGATTTCTTCCAGGGTGGTCGTGAAGATCCCTTGCTTGCTCAACTCGCTGCGAAGTCCTTCGTCCATTGATATTCGTTAAATCGTTGAATCAGGTGGAAACAATCGCTGCATCCTGTTTTAACCGATTCAACGATGTAACGTTTTAACGATTCAACGCTTATAGATCATTTCCAATTCAACACGCCCTTCTGCCAGGCCCAAATCAATCCTTCCACCAACAACAACAGAAACACCATCATCGCGACGAACGCGCCTGCGGACAGGCTGCTAAACGCGACCGCGAACGGCAGCAGAAAAATCGTTTCCACGTCGAAAATCAAAAAAATGATGGCATAGAGGTAGTATTCGGATTTGAACTGCACCCAGGCATCCCCCTTCGACTCCAGGCCGCACTCGTAAGTGGCGTTTTTGTCGCGTCCTGGTTTCAGCGGAGAAAAATTTTCCAACCACAGCCGCGCCAGACCCAGAGGGACGAGGGCGAAAAGGATGGCCGCAATTCCGAAAACGACTACCAACAGATAGGGATCAGGATCGTATTCGGCCGCATTCATGTCAAAACCGGCTTGTTACTTTTTTCACAA
>QHPW01000259.1 GCA_003219675.1 Verrucomicrobiota bacterium | reverse complement strand
CGGGATTTTCTTTCCGCTCGGCCATGAGACGGGCAGTTTTCTTGAACCCTACCCTGATGTCAAGGAACGGGGAACACCTCCCAAAATTGGGACGCGCAGTTGGGGCCATGAATGGTGGGGCGAGACTCCGTCGAGCCCTGATCTCCCAAAGACATAAATTAGGGCTCGACCGAGTCTCGCCCCACCCCCGGCTCATGGAAAGCCTCCCAATGTTTGTCGCATATGCGACAAACATTGGGAGAACCTTGACAACGGTTCACCCGGCCTGCCTCACGGGTTCTTCCCTGCGGTCGCCGATTCAACCAGGAGGCGGTCGGCTATTTGCCGGTGGGCGCTTGGGAAAGCCAGTTGCTGAATTTCTGCGAGTGAACGCCAGCGTCCATTTGGCAATGCGGCGGGTGAGCGGTCGGCAAATTCGGTTCGATAGACGTCCATCGTGATTCGAAAACGGGTGATCGTGTGCCGGACTGGCTGCACCGGTGTGATGACGAGCGGACGTGAGCCGAACACGCTTTTCGCGAGACGTCGGAGGTCCGGTTCGCGTCCGTGCACTTCGAGGTTGGGAAATTCCCACAAACCGGCGTTGAGCACGCCGTCAGATATTTGGCGGACGAGGAGACGCCCTTTTTTTTCGACAATGAACGCAACAAAACGGCGCTTGGTAGAGGCGGTGCGCTGTCCCAGGTTGGGCAATTCTTCCGTCCGATTCTCGCGGAACGCGACGCAATTTCTTCGCACGGGGCAAACCGGACATTTCGGCTGGCGTGGCGTGCAAATCACGGCGCCGAGTTCCATCAGCGCCTGGTTGAGGCGCGAACAGGCTGGTTCCCCGGATGGTTCATGGGTAGCCTCCACGATCCCCGAATCCCGCACAGGGACCATGAACCGCTGCGCCTCACAGAGGCGCGGTCCGGACCGCGGGTCTGCGACCCGCAGCCTACCTGGTTCATGGAAAGCCTCCACGGTTTTGCACCGCGCGTCGGGTCCATGAACGGTGGGGCGAGACTCCGTCGAGCCCTGTTCTCCCGACGACAGACGGAGTCTCGCCCCACCAGGTTCATGCAGAGCCCCCTTTCGATTTTTGGCATGCATTTGGACTCCGGCCCCCATCGAGGGAGAGGGCAGGGGTGAGGGGGCAGGGGACAGGGCGGTCGCCTGGCGGACGAGCGTTCCGGCGAGCGACCAAAGCCTCGCGTTGGTTTTCTTTTCACGCGGATTCCCGGCCATGCCGAAAATGCGGCAGAGAACCCGCGTGACATTGCCGTCGAGGACCGGCATTGGTTGATTGAACGCGATGCTGCAAATGGCGCCGGCCGTGTAGCGTCCGATGCCCGGCAGCGCCAGAACATCTTCGAATCTTTCCGGGAAATGGCCGCCGTGCCTGGCGACAATCATTCGCGCTGCCGTTTGCAGGTTACGGGCGCGAGTGTAGTAGCCGAGGCCCTCCCAGAGCTTCAGCACTTTTTCGGGGCGAGCGCGGGCGAGCGATTGCACCGTCGGCAGTTCGCGCATCCAGTGTTGCCAGTAGGGAATGACCGTCTTGACCTGGGTTTGCTGGAGCATGATTTCGGAAATCCAGATGGCGTAAGGATCGTGCGTCCGACGCCACGGCAGGTCACGGGCGTTTTGGCTGAACCATTCGAGCAGCGGTCGAACCAACGCGCGAATCTTCGCGGCATTCGACTCCCGACGCGAGACTTTTGGCATTTGTTCGCGTTGCACAGTTGCGCAGACTACGACAACGGCCTACGATGACACAACGTTTGTGAAGCCATTGACGTCCTATACCTGCACACTGGCCGAGCCGGAAGCGCGGGCGCTGGAGAAATATTTGCGCGAACACGGCTACGAATTTCGCGAGGCGCCTTACGCGCGATTCGCGGCGGAGAAGGAGAAAGTCAGCGTGGTGTTTTACCAGAGCGGCAAGCTGGTGGTGCAAGGGAAGGGGACGCAGGATTTTGTCGAGTTCGTGCTCGAACCGGGCATTCTGAAGCAGGCGCGCCTGGGTTATGAGACGGTTTTGAATCCGGAGCTGTTGCTGCCGCGGCTCGGCGTGGACGAAAGCGGCAAGGGGGATTTCTTCGGGCCGTTGTGCATCGCGGGCGTTTACGTGAATGAACCGGTCGTGAAGGCCTGGGAAAATTCAGGCATCCGCGATTCCAAAAACATTTCCAGCGACAAAAAGATTGGCGATCTGGCCAGACTGATTCGCGAGACGCCGGGCTGCGTGACGAGCGTGGTGCCCATCGGGAACGAGGCCTACAACCGGCTTTACGGCCGGATGAAGAGCGTCAACGCGATTCTGGCCTGGGGACATGCCCGGACCATCGAGAACCTGATGGGACAGAAGCATCGGATGAATCCGGCGCCGGTGCGCGCCATCAGCGATCAGTTTGCTGCGAACAAAGCGACCGTGGCGAATGCTTTGATGAGTCTGGGGCGGGACATCGAGTTGGTGCAGCGCCACAAGGCGGAAGCGGACCTGGCGGTGGCGGCGGCCTCGATTCTGGCGCGGCATGAGTTCGTGTCGCGGCTGGCGGCTTTGGAAAAACAGTTTGGCATGAAATTCCCCAAAGGAGCTTCTGGAGCCGTGGATGAAGCTGCCAGGGAGTTTGTCACCCGGCACGGGGCGGAGACGCTCTCAATGATTGCAAAGACGCACTTTCGGAACGCCTTGCGCGCGCAGGGACTGCCGGAGCCGCCCCGGACGGAATGGAAAAGGGAGCGGTGACGGGTTCGAACAGTGAAGCCGCAAGCGGATGTGAAAAGCCCCCTGGCGGAATTCCGAAATGAGAGTTCCGAATGACGAAAGAAGTCCGAATGAGCTAAACCCGGACCTGAACGAAGCCGTCTTTATCTGCCATTCGAACTTCGGAATTCCTTTGACCTTCGTCATTCGGGTTTCGTCATTTGCTTGGCTCCGCCGGCCAGAATCGTCTGGAAATGCGGCGGCTGTTCCTCGCGCGCAACGACGCTGATCTCGACTTTGTGGAAACCGGCTTCTTCGAGCCAGCGGTGCAGATCGCTTTCCGCGAAGCCGAGCCAGCGATCGCCGTAAAGCTCCCGTGCCTTCTCGAAATTGTGCCGGAGCAAATCGAGGATCATGATTTGCCCGCCGCCGCGGAGCATCTTGAAAGCCGAATGGATTGCGTTGGCCGGAACGGCCGCGTGATGCAACGCCTGGCTCAGAATCGCCAGATCAACACTCTGCGGTTCGAGGGGCGGGTTCTCCAGGTCGCCGAGCCGGAATTCGAGGTTCTTCAAACCGTTCTTCTTCGCCTTCGCAGCGCCAAAGGCGACGATCTTCTCCGAGTTGTCCACGGCGATGACTCTTTTGCAGCGCCGGGCCAGCAGTTCGCTCAACAGACCTTCGCCGGAGCCGAGGTCGGCGACCACCAGCGGCGGCAGCATCCGCAGCAGCAAATGGCCGAACGCCTGCCACGAGCGGCCCGGTCCATAGACGCGGTCAAAGCGTCCGGCGATCTGGTTGAAATAGACCTGCGCCTGCTCGTTCCGCCGGGCCAGGACCCGTTTGAGGTTGAGCTGATCGGCGGCGTGTTCGTGCGTTTCCTTCGCGCCGCGCGCGGCCAACCGGATGAATTCGCTTGCCACATGATCCGGATCCGGATTGAGCCTGTAGAACGTGCGTTTGCCTTCGCGCCGCGACTGGAGCAGGCTGGCTTCCTGCAACAAACCGAGATGCGTCGAGATCCGTGACTGCCCCATGCGGGTGATTTCCTGAAGTTCGTTCACCGAAAGTTCGTCCTTCTGCAGCAAGGCCATGATGCGCAGGCGCGTGGGATCGGACAGGGCTCGCAGTGATTTCAAAGTGGACGACATGCAAATTTGTTCAAAATAGCTGTTGACGCGCTGGAATATGTTTATATCATCCCATCTTGATACGTCAATATGAGATTTAGAAACCGACGGCAGGTCGAATATCCATGAGCAAGAATTACATCTTTTCCTCGGAATCTGTCGGCGAAGGTCACCCGGACAAGGTTTGTGACACCATTTCCGACGCGGTCCTGGACGCCTGCCTCGCGCAGGACAAATACAGCCGCGTCGCCTGTGAAACCTACGCCAAGAGCAACCTGGTGGTCGTCGGCGGCGAGATCACGACCAAGGCGAGACTCGACTTCAATCAGATTGCTCGCGAAGCGATCCGCGGGATCGGGTATACCCACGATGACGACGTGTTCCATGCGGACCGCGTGCTCATCGTCAACGCCATCACTTCGCAAAGCCCGGACATCGCGCAGGGCGTGGATGCGCGGGAAGCGGAGGGGAAGGGGCACGCCGAGCAGGGTGCGGGCGATCAGGGTCTGATGTTCGGATACGCCTGCAACGAGACGCCCGAACTGATGCCCGCGCCGATCATGTACGCGCACCAGATTGGTCGCGAGCTGACGCGCATTCGCAAGAGCGGCAAGGTCAAGTGGCTTCGGCCCGACGCCAAGAGCCAGGTGTCGGTGCAATACATCGACGACCAGCCGGTGCGCATCACCCACGTCGTCATCTCGACGCAGCATAGCGCCGAGGTGAAGCATAAAACGATCAAAGAATTTTGCATTGAGGAAATCGTTAAAAAGGTTCTGCCCGGCGAACTGCTCGACAAACGGACTCAATACCTCATCAACCCGACCGGCCGTTTCGTGGTTGGCGGGCCGCAGGGCGACACCGGTCTGACCGGACGCAAGATCATCGTGGATACCTACGGCGGCATGGGCCGTCACGGCGGCGGCGCGTTTTCCGGCAAGGACCCCAGCAAAGTGGACCGCAGCGCGGCTTACATGGGCCGTTACGTCGCCAAGAACATTGTCGCTTCCGGCCTGGCGACGAGCGCCGAGATTCAGTTTGCCTACGCCATCGGTCATCCCGATCCGGTCAGCGTCTGCGTCAACACCTTCGGCACCGGCAAAGTGCCTGACGATGTCATCGAGAAGTCGGTCTGCCAGGTGTTCAGCTTCAAGCCGGCCGACATCATCCGGCAGCTCAACCTGCTCCGGCCGATTTACTCCAAGACCACCAACTACGGTCACTTCGGCAAAGTGGACGACCTTGACAGTATTACCTGGGAACGAACCGACAAAGCCGGCGCGCTCAAGCGGGCGGTGAAATAACGAACCCGCGTTGAACCGTTGAAACGTTAAATCGTTACACCGGTTCGGCGCAAAAACGATTCAACGATTCAACGATTCAACGATTCAACGATTTATGCCCACAGTCAAACTTCCTCCGCCTCGCGCCAAATCCGCCAGGTCCATTGCCAAAAACGGCAACGGTCCTGCCCGGCAGGATTACTATGTCAAGGACCTGTCGCTTGCCGACCTCGGTCGCCGCGAAATCGAAGTCGCCGAGCAGGAAATGCCCGGTCTGATGGCGGTGCGCGCCAAGTACGGCGCGCAGAAACCGCTCAAGGGTGTGCGCGTTTCCGGCTCGTTGCACATGACCATCTGGTGGAACTCGGCGCCTCCGTGCGCTGGGCGAGCTGCAACATTTTCAGCACCCAGGACCAGGCGGCTGCAGCCGTCGCCAAGGCGGGCATTCCTGTTTTCGCGTTCAAGGGGGAGTCGCTTGAAGAATACTGGGACCTCACCCTCGCCGCGCTCACGCATCCGGGCAACAAGGGACCGCAACTCATCGTGGACGACGGCGGTGACGCCACGCTCCTGCTCCACAAAGGCTACCAGATGGAGCAAGGCGACGACTGGGTCAATACGCCGAGCGACAACCACGAAGTCACCGTCATCAAAAACCTGCTCAAGAAGTGCGCCAAGGAGCGTGCGGGCTGGTTCACGCAGGTCGCGAAGGAATGGAAAGGCGTCAGCGAGGAAACCACCACCGGCGTGCATCGCCTTTATCAAATGCTCGAAGCCGGCAAGCTCCTCGTGCCCGCCGTCAACGTCAACGATTCCGTCACCAAATCGAAGTTCGACAACCTTTACGGCTGCCGTGAATCGCTCGCGGACGGCCTCAAACGCGCCCTCGGCGTGATGATCGCCGGCAAGACCGCCTGCGTTTGCGGCTACGGCGACGTCGGAAAAGGCAGCGCCCACTCGCTGCGCGGTTTCGGCGCTCGCGTCATCGTCACCGAGATTGATCCCATCAACGCGCTGCAAGCCGCGATGGAAGGTTTCAAGGTCACCACCCTCGAAGACACGCTGGGCGAGGCGGACATCTACGTCACCACCACCGGCAACTGCGACGTCATCACGCTGGAACACATCCTCAAAATGAAGGACCAGGCCATCGTGTGTAACATCGGCCATTTCGACAATGAGCTTCAGGTGGACCGGCTCAACAATGCGAAGGGCGTGAGCAAGGTGAACATCAAACCGCAGGTGGACCGTTACGACCTGCCCGGCGGCAACAGCATTTACCTGCTGGCCGAAGGCCGGCTGGTGAACCTCGGCTGCGCCGAAGGCCATCCGAGCTTCGTCATGTCGTACTCGTTTACCAACCAGATGCTCGCTCAACTCGACCTCTGGAAAAACAAGGACGCCTACAAGGTCGGCGTCTATCGCCTGCCCAAGAAGCTGGACGAAGAAGTCGCGCGCCTGCACCTGGAAAAGATCGGCGTGAAGCTCACGAAGCTCTCAAAGAAACAAGCCGACTATCTCGGCGTGCCGCCGGAAGGCCCCTATAAGCCGGAGCACTATCGGTATTGAGGGAATTCAGATTTCAACGCATTGAGGGCGAACGCAGAATCTCTGCTCGCCTTTTTGTTTGGTTGAATGGTAGCACAGGCGACTCGCCGAACACATCTTCACGGCGTAAATCTTTTCGCGCACGAAGCGGTCCATGCAAAGCTCCAAACCGACAATTCGGAAACGATTTCTACAAGTGCTGCGATTCATCGCGGTGCTTTACCTATTGGCTGGTGTTGGCTGCGCTGCCTTCCAGCGCCGGATGATTTACTTCCCACCCAAATTTACTTTTCAACAGGTAGACAAGTTGGCTGTCCCTGCGAGGCTTGAACGCTGGAAGAATCCTTCCGGTGAATCCATCGGGATGAAGCGCATGTCGCTTCATCAACCGGCAGCGGGACGAGTGCTGATTGTTTATGGAAATGGCGGTTGGACTATTGGATGCGCCCATTACGCGGATGTTATTCAAGAGGTCGCCTCGTTCGACGTGTTCATTTTGGAATATCCTGGCTACGCGGATCGCTCCGGTTCGCCTAGTCAAAACAGTTTCTTTCGCGCGGCCGACGAAGCGTTTCGGCTGCTTCCGACAAACGCGCCGATTTATCTTCTCGGCGAATCCCTCGGCACCGGTGTCGCCGCGCATCTGGCGGGAACTTGTCCCGACAAGGTTGCAGGCGTGGTTTTGCTGGCGCCATACAACCGGCTCACCGACGTCGCACAATATCACATGCCAATCTTTCCGGTGAATTTGCTGCTCGTGGATCGCTTTCCTTCGCAGGATTATTTGCGTGACTATCACGGTCCAATCGCCGTGTTGATCGCAGGCCAGGATCACGTAGTGCCCGAAAGATTTGGCCGTCGCCTCTACGATCATTACGATGGCCCGAAAAGGCTCTGGAAATTTCCTGATGAAAACCACGAAAGCGTCATGAATCAACCGCCGGAACTTTGGAAACAGGTGATGGACTTTTTAACAACTAAACCCTGAAGTAGGCTGCGCATTGGCCCTGGTTCGAAGCTAAGAGGTAGAGCAGGCTTTCCAGCCTGCTGGTACGGGCGACTTTCCAGTCGCCCGTTCACGGGACTCGAAAGTCCAGTAAACCCGCTGACAGGAATGTCTGCGCTACTTTGCCGCGTTGGCGTGCCGGTCGAGGACCGTTGGGGTGACCGATCAATAGATCTGGGGCTCTGCAACGGCAGAGAGAGATTCAAGGCGAGAATGTTGCGCCGGCAGAATCTTCGCTCGATGGCCGCCCGGCCGCCATTCCATCGGCTCAAGAAATTTTTCCAACGGCTCGAACAAAGCCTTTCCCGCCCGGGCGATCCCGCCGCCGATGATCACCGCTTCCGGGTCGAGAATGTTGATGAACGAGCAAACCGCGGCGGCCAGCGCCTGGACCGATTTCAGCCAGATCGCCGTCGCCTCGGTGTTGCCGTTCAGATGCGCCGCGATGAGATCGTGCGTGGTTTGGAAACGACCGCGGGAGCGCTCCTGGATGGTGCAATTGCCGATGGCCACTTCGATGCTCCCCGGCGTGCCGGTGCAATCCGGCGGTCCGTCCGGGTCGAGCGACAAATGGCCCAAATGGCCGGCGCGACCGATATGGCCGCGAAGCAGCCGGCCATCAACCATCGCCGCTCCCCCGACGCCGGTGCCCAGCGTGAGCAGGATGACGTTTTGAAAACCGTGCGCGGCCCCGATCCACACTTCGCCCAGCAATGCCGCATGGCCGTCGTTCAGAACGGGGACCGTTCTTGAAGCGTCGATAAAATTCGTCCAATCCAGGCCCTCGAGACCCTGCAACCGCTCCGGCATGCAGACAATCGAACGTCCGTCCGCAGCCGCAAGTCCGGGCGCCGAAAGTCCGATGCCGGCGGGGGCGCTGCCGCGCTCTCGCCCGATCTGTTGGACCAGCGCGCGGAAAGCGTTTCGCCGGCCGGCGTCACCGCGACCGCCTTGATGCTCGAACCGCCCAGATCGATTCCAATGGCGTGAGACGCTGAAGTCATGGGAATGAAGAATCCCGAACGGCAAATGCCAAAAGGATGAAACAGTCCGAACCCCGAAGCGCGCGGGGTCCTTTGACTCGCTCCATCGAAATTCGCGCTTCTTTCGTCATTCTGTTTTCGTCCTTTGTCGCTTAATATCGTCCTTCCGACACGCACCATCCGCCGTCCACCGCCAGCACCTGGCCGGTCACAAATTTCGATTCGTCGGACATGAAATAAACCGCGGCCGCGTCCAAATCCTCCGGTCGTCCGATGCGCCCGCCGTCGAGGGGCTGTTTGGCGTCGATGAAATTCAAAATGGCCTGGTTGCTCTGTGCGCGTTTGGACATCGGCGTGGCGACCAGCGCCGGGGCAAGCACGTTGAACCGGATGTTCTGCCGGGCGTAATAAGCCGCCGCGGATTTCGTCAGACCGATAATGGCGGCTTTCGCCGCCGAGTAGGCGTGCGTGGCAAAGTAGCGCGGCGACGGCGAGAAGCCGAGCACGGAGCTCATGTTCAAAATGCCGCCTCGGGTCTTCTGATTGAGGAACTGCCGGAGCGCGGCGCGATTCGAATAAAACAACGACGCCAGGTTCAGGTCCAGCGTGTATTCCCAGCCGGCGTCCGTAATTTCGTGCAACGGGCCGTCGCCCCTGGCGCGTCCGCTCCCGCCCGCCACATGATACAAGCCGTGGAAACCTCCGAATGTCTTGAGAGCCGTTTGAATTGCATTGACCGCGATCTTTGGATTGGTCGCATCGCCGGCCAGGGCCCTGGCGGATTTACCCAGCGCCTTGCGCGCAGCCCTCACGTTGTCCGCGTTGCGGCCAACCACGACGACCTTTGCGCCCTCCGCCACGAACGCCCTGGCTGCGGACAAACCGATGCCCGCGGTGCCGCCGATGACGACGAGGACTTTGTTGGCGAGCTTCGACACGCTGCTGTAATACCGGAGTCGCTCAAAGGAATCCAGCTTTCGCGCCACCGGGCAGTGTCTTAATCTCAAAGTCTAAACTGTAGCGGCGCTCAATGAGCGCCGTTTCCGGCGGTCACAGACCGCCGCAACAATTTGAATCAGGAGACTACAGCCGCCGCGATTGTGTCTCACTTCCTCCCGCGAAATGCGTCCATCAGCCTGAGAATTTCCTGGCGAATCTCGAAGAGATCCTTGCGGGATTCAGCCACCAGGTCGGGGGGCAAAAGATTCCTGGGCGCAACCTTCTCGAGTCCGGCCTGGGACTTGTGCAGATGGTCCAGCGCGCGTTTGAGGCAGGCAACGACGAACGCGGCCTCGCGCCCTTCGCGGCCATAGGCCAGGCCGTTCAGGGCCCCGGCCAGCTTGGCGCTCGTGATCTGAAATTCGCTCACCAGTTGACCCAGATCGTCGTCTTCCGCTTTCGAGAGCCCCAGGTCGTCGCACGCGTGCCAGAGCTTCATGGCGCTCTCGAAGCAACGGTGCTGGAGTGGATGGCGGATGTCGCCGTCGTTCGTCCGGATCCAGTCCACGCCTTCGGTGTGGGGTTCCGGTTCCAGGGGTTGCTCCGCGGCCTCGGCGGTGATTCGGTTGATCTCATCGACGTCAAGCCGGTCGTCCTCCGCGGCGGTTTCGTCCTGTTCCGGCTCTTGCGCGTCGTCCCAACCCATTTCCTTCTCGATCAGACGCTCGGCCTCGGCGCCCTCGCCGTGCTTTTCAAGCAGTTCCAGGTACTTGTCCGCGCGCGCATCCGACTCCTTCATCAACTGTTCGTAGTCGAACTCGTCCCACTCCCGGTCTTCGGGCGGCTGGTGCTTCTGCGATTCGAGCGCGTCGTTCAGCTTTCGCATGAAGCCCGAGAAACCGGCTGCGGCGTCCCGCGCTCGTTGTGCGTCCTCCTCCGGTGTCAACCGCCAGGCGGGCGCGGAAATTTCGACGCGGTAATCGGCGCTCTCGATGACCACGCGTCCGTTGAATTCGCTGAACCATTCGAGGTAAAGGCTGTTGGCCATGTGTTCGGGAGGTTTACCGCCCCGCTTGATCATCGCATAGGCCTCCTCGAACGGCAGGTCGAACACGCGCACTTTGCGCGAAGCGGTCATGTCGCCGGCGGTCCCGCGCTGGAGTGGATGGAAATGCGCGTCCTTGGGCAGCCGGACGGTGGCGCCCGGATTGTCGAACTTCAAAACGCAGCCGGCGAGATCGGGACATGCATTCCCTTTGAGTTCGAGGGCGACCGGCTCGGCGACACCATCGAGCCAGACGCGCCCGCGGATCACGCCCTTTTCGCGGTTGTCGATTTCGCCGCGAATCACGTTCTCGTCGATGCGCCAGGCCATGTGCGAAGTTTACCACGAATGGACACGAATCAACACGAATTGATACCGTGGGGAAAGATTCCGACAATGGCCCGAAGGCAGGTCGCCGGACTCCGTGTCTTAAGGGTGGCACGGGCAACCTGCTCGTGCTGGCGGGCTACCAGCCCGCCAGACTATGGCCGGAGGGCAGCACCGAACCGTGAGCGCCTGTGGTGCTGCAGGCTCGGCGGCAAGTTGCCGCCGGGCACAGCCAGGTTGGCGGTGCCACCCGTCCAACTGAGTAGCCAGAACTCGCGCCTCTCTGAATTGGAATTCCCGTCGGAAGACTCTTTGCGATAAGCTCGGACGATGAAACTGGTTTCCTGGAACGTGAACGGCCTGCGCGCCGTCTTGCGGAAAAACTTCCTCGATTACCTCGATGCCGAAAAGCCTGACGTGCTCTGCCTTAAGGAAACCAAGTGCAGCCCGGACGATGTCGAGCAACTCTGGCCGGCGGCCTATACCACCTATTGGAACACGGCGCAGAAGAAAGGTTATGCCGGCACGGCGATATTCACCAGGACCCGCCCGGTCCACGTCACTCAAGGCATCGGCCACGCGCGCCATGACAACGAAGGTCGCGTGCTCTCGGCCGAGTTTGCCGACTTCTTCCTGGTGAATGTTTATGTGCCGAACTCGAAGCGCGAGCTTACCCGGCTCGCTTATCGCCGGCAGTGGGACCGCGACTTTCTGCGTTACCTCAAAAAGCTTGAGCGCCGCAAGCCGGTGATTTTCTGCGGTGATCTCAACGTGGCGCACACCGAAATTGATCTGGCCAATCCGAAGGCCAACGTGAAGAACCACGGTTTCACGCCCGAAGAACGGACCGGTTTCAGCCGGTTTGTGAAGGCGGGTTTCCTCGACACCTTCCGGGAGCGATGGCCGGCGCGCGCTCGCGAAATGTGGGCTGGCGCATCGATTACTTCCTCATCAGCGCGGCCCTGCGCCCGCGTCTGAAGCGCGCCTTCATCCGCGACGCCGTGGAAGGCTCGGACCACTGCCCGGTGGGCATTGAGATCGACCAGGCTTGAATTTTCCTGCGACCGGTTGTGTCCTGTGCGCGTGCAACGGGCGACGCGATGGGCGGAATATACCGAGTTGGCGGCGTTGTTCTTCATTCATGGAGCGGCGCTGGGCATGTGGTTTGTGCCGTTGAGCACGGTGCTCGACGCCCACGGGCTGCACGCCATCAAGCCCTATGCTTTCGCCACCTCGGCGCTTGCGGCGTTTGTTTCACCGCTGATTTTCGGCGCGATGGCTGATCGGCATGCCTCGCCGGTGAAGGTGTTGCGCGGGCTGGCGGCCGCCACCGCGGCCGCCATAGCGCTGGCTGCCAGCGCCATCAAGCTGAGTTGGAATCCCTGGCTGGTGCTCGCGTTGATTCAGTTGCACGCGCTTTGTTCCTCCCCCACCTGGAGCATCTCATGCACGATTGTCTTCTCCCGATTGCGCGATTCCAAACGCGAGTTCGGGCCCATCCGGGCGATGGCCACGCTCGGCTGGATGGCGGGTTGCTGGCTGGTCAGCGCGCTGAATGCGGACACCTCGCCCCTCGCCGGTTACAGCGGCGCGGTGGCGTGGCTGGCGGTCGCAGCGTTCACGTTTTTGTTGCCCGGCGTGGCGCCGCCCAGGTCCGCCTCATCGCGTGGTGTTCATCACCGCGGCGCTGTTCGCCGTTCCCCTGGCGGCATTTTATCCCTACACCCCGCCGCACCTGCGTGAGCTCGGTTTCAATCACACCAGCGCGTGGATGACGCTGGGCCAGATCACCGAGATCATCGCCATGTTTGCCCTCGCGCGTCTCCTGACCAGCTGGCGGCTCAAGTGGATTTTCATCGCCGGCCTCAGTTTCGGCGTGATGCGCTACGCCTTGTGCGCGCTCGACGGGAAAGCGTGGATCCTGGGTGGCATCACGCTGCACGGATGCTCGTTCACGCTGATGTTCATCACCGCCCAGATTTACGTGGACGAACGCATGGACACCGCCTGGCGAGCGCGGGCCCAGGCGCTGTTGACCCTGATGATGAGCGGGGTGGGCAATCTGATCGGCTACCTTGGCACCGGCTGGTGGTTCGCCGCCAACACGCGCGCAACCGCGACGCAATGGCCGCGCTTCTGGGGCGGACTGGCTGCGGCGGTGGCCGTGGTGTTGATCTATTTCCTCATCGCGTATCACGGGCGCGGCAAGAAAAATCAACCGGCGATGAACCTGGCGCGGCAAGGCAACCAAACGTAGTGGCACGTGCGTCCCGCCCGTGAGGCTCTGGCTTTCTGAAACACACGGACGGGGACGCCCGTACCATCACTCCGGGCGGATGGTGTACGCGCTATGCCGTCCGCCGAGAGTTGGAAATCCGTGTGCAACTGGCCCGCCGGATCAGCGCGATTTTTTCCTGACGCGAAAACGACCCAATAAGCTCCCGGATTCAGCGTTACAGTGGGAAATGTCCACTTGTGAAGGTTGGTTGCGTTCTCCGTGAGAAAGTAGCCCGCGAGCGAGATCGGTGTGGTGTCCGGATTGTGAATTTCAATCCAGTCGGAAAACTCACCGTTCTCGTCGGCCAGCGCGGAATCATTCGCAGCCATGAATTCGGTGATGCGCGGAGCGCCGAAGCTGGCGATGGCGGACATCAACGCCAGGGAAAGGAACAGCCGCAGACAAGAAGAGCAGGACCGTTTGATTTCAGACACACAATTGATTACAGCTTAACCGCGTCAAAAGCAAGTTTTCTGCCATGTCGCGGTTGATTTGACTTGCCCGGAATCATGCGATTGCGCCTCTTCGCGTTGGCGGCTACAAGCCGAGTTTCCTGAACCGGTTCCTCACTTCTTTGAAATGGAAGTCCAGGGAGCAAAGCTTTTCGAGTGTGCCGGGTTTGAAATGCTTCGCCAAGTCGGGATCGGATTTGAGTTGTTCGACAAAGTCCGCGTCATCGCGGCGGGCGTGTTTGACTTCCCAGGTTTTCATCGCGTTGCGCTGGACGAGTTCGTAGGCCTCTTCGCGCGTGAGGCCTTTTTTGATCAACGCGAGCAGAACGCTCTGTGAATTCCACATTCCCAGGCTCAGGGCGAGGTTTTTCTTCATGTTCTCCGGATAGATCACCAATCCATCCACGAGCCGGAGGAGCAGGCTGAACATGTAATCGAGCAGGGCGCAGGAGTCGGGGAAGATGATGCGTTCGACCGAACTGTGGCTGATGTCGCGCTCGTGCCAGAGGGCGACGTTCTCCAGCGCGGCGACGGCGTTGCCGCGGAGCACGCGGGCGAGGCCGGTGAGACGTTCCCAGGTGATGGGGTTGCGCTTATGCGGCATGGCGCTGCTGCCTTTCTGGCCTTTTGTGAACGGCTCCTCGGTTTCGAGGACTTCGGTGCGCTGGAGGTGGCGGAACTCGACGGCCCAACGTTCGATGCTCGCGCCGATGAGAGCGAGCGTGTTCATGAACTCGGCATGGATGTCTCGCTGAACAACCTGGGTGGCGATGGGGGCGGGGCGCAGCCCCAGTTGTTTGCACACGGCCTCTTCCACTTTCGGCGACAGGTGGGCGTTCGTTCCGACGGCACCGCTGAGTTTGCCGACGGCAGCGACCTCGCGTGCGCGTTCGAGGCGTTCCAGTCCGCGGCCGAACTCGTCATACATCAGCGCGAGCTTCAGCCCGAAGGTGGTGGGCTCGGCGTGGACGCCGTGGCTACGACCGATGCACGGCGTGAGCATGTGTTCCTTGGCCCGGCGCGCGACGACTTTGCGCAGTTCCTTCACGTCCGTGATCAGGATGTCGGCGCTTTGAACCATCTGCACAGCCAAGGCGGTGTCCACGATGTCGCTGCTGGTCAGGCCGAAGTGGAGCCAGCGGCTGGCGCGGTCGTTGATCTTCTCGGCGACGGCCGTGGTGAAAGCGATAACGTCGTGGTTGAGCGTCTTTTCCAGTTCCTGCTGGCGCGCGGCCAGGCATTTCAAATTGGTCATGCACGTGCCGGCGCCCTGCTTTATCTTGTCGAAATCGGTCCTGGGCACGAGGCCTTCATCGACCAGCGCTTCGCTGGCGAGGAGTTCGATCTGGAGCCAGATCTTGAGCTTGTTTTCGTCGGTCCAGATTTCCCGCATCGCCGTCCGCGAATACCGTTGAATCATGGTCGAAGGATAAAAGGTCGAAGGGCGGGAGTCGAGGGTCGAAAGGCGTTGGAGTTCAAGCTTCAGCTTGGGCCGTCGGACTTCCAGGCGCGGCGCTGAATCCGGGCACACTGAAGCGTGAACCCCAACTCAGCGTTTCGACATTTTGGCGCGCGCGGCTTCGAGGATCTTGCGCTCGCGTTCGGTAAGGCTCTGGATGCCGTGCGCGGAGATTTTGTCGAGGATCGGGTCCACCTCGCGGCTGATAAACTCCTCGGTGGCCACCGGCGGATCAAACGCGCGCGCAGACCTGTCCATTCGTTTTTTTCCAACAAAGGCGAACCGCCGGGCCTGCGATTTTTCCCGCGGAGTTGGAAACAGGCGGGCCAGGGGAAAATCGTCACCGGCCAGAAAGACGTAGCGCGCAAAGGCGATTCCAGTCAGCAACCCGCCCAGGTGAGCGGCATGAGCGGTGCCGCCGAACGGAATGATCACACCGAACGTGGAAAGAAAGAGCAGGAACCAGAGCACGACGGAGGCCTTCAGGCGCACGGGAAAGAAGTAGAAGATAAAACAGGCCTCCTGCCAGGGATTGAGGGTCGCGTAGGCCGCGATCAGGCCCATAACGCCCGCGGATGCCCCCACCACACCGCCGTGCGGGTGCTGGGGCAGAAAACTGGCGAGCACCTCCGCCAATCCACCGAGAGTTCCGGCGAGCAGGTACAGTTTCAGGAAGTTTGTGGTGCCGTGCGTCTCCTCGATGGCGCGGCCGAAAAAGTAAAGGCCCAGGCAGTTCATGAGCAGATGCCATGGCCAGGGACAATCATGCAAAAACTGGAAGGTAATCAGTTGCCAGATGCGGCCGGCAAACAATCCGGCGCGGCTCAGACCGAAAATCTCGGCCAGGTCGATACGGCCATGCACCAGGAGAGCCGCTTGCAGGAGGAAGATGACCGCCAGACTTACCAACAAATAGAAGGTGGCGGAACGACGGAATTCCATCGACTCCCTTCGCATGTATGGACGGTCAGCCAGCACGACGAAGGGAAGCTAGACGCAGCGGGTTGTTTTTTCAACGGGCATTTTGATGTCGGCAGGTTGTTTGCCGCGAGTCCTCAGGGGTCCAGTGTCTGCCGCGAAGCTTCAATTCAACTTCGCCAGCTCGTGACGCACGAGCGCGACAAGCGGTTTCAGGGTCTTTGCGCTGAAGTCAAAACGGCACCCGGCTGCGGAGAACAGCTCCGGCAACGGGCGCGAGCCGCCCAGCCCCAGGGCGCGTTTGTAGTCGCTCAGCGCCCTGGTCTTGTCCAGTTTCGAGTTGGCCCAGACCTGTAATGCGCCCAGCTGGGCTATGCCGTATTCGACGTAGTAGAAGGGATGCAGAAAGATGTGGAGCTGACGATGCCAGAGGTGCGCCCGCGCCGTTTCGTAACCACTCCAATCCACCTCGCCGCCGAAACGGTCCATCAACCCCACCCACGCCGCCGTCCGCTCTGTGCGCGTGTGGCCCGGGTGCGTGTAAATCCAGTGCTGGAAAGCATCGACGGTCGCAATCCAGGGGAAAATCCCGACGATACCTTCGAGATGATCGCGCCGCGCGCGCCTGGCGCCGGAGGCCGGGTAAAATGCCTCAATGAATTCGTTGCCGAGCAGTTCCATGGTCATGGAGGCGACTTCGCAGAATTCAATGGGGGCGCTGCGGTAGGCGTAGAGATCTTCTTCCCGCGTCGCCAGCGCGTGGAAGGCGTGGCCGGCCTCGTGCAGGATGGTCTCGACGTCGCGCTGGACGCCGACGGCGTTCATGAAAATGAACGGCAAGCGCGTCTCGGCAAGTGTGGATTGATAACCGCCCGGCGCTTTACCCTTGCGGTTGTCGAGATCGAGCAACTTCAGATCGTTCATGGTCTTGAAGCCGTCCGAGAGTTCGGCATCGAGCTGATTGAAAATTCGCTGCGCGTTTGAAACCATTTGGTCCACTTTCTCAAAAGGTCGCAGTGGCGGGCGATTCAGCGAATCAACCGCCAGGTCCCACGGTCGCAGTTTGTCGAGCTTGAGCTGCCGACGCCGCTCCACTTGCAGCTCGCGCGCGACCGGCAAGACCTCGCGCTCGATGGCGTCGTGGAAACGGAGGCAATCCTCCGTCGTGTAATCGAACCGCCGATTCATACGAAAGGCATAGTCGCGGTAGTTCGCACAGCCGGCGTTCCGGGCGATCTGCTCCCGGAGCCTGATAAGTTGATCGAAAATGTGCTCGAATTTTTCGGCCTCCTGCAGGCGGCGGTTCGCGACCAGTTCCCACGCCTCCCGGCGCAGTGCGCGGTCCGGTTCTTCGAGGTATCGGGCCATTTGCGCCAGCGTTTTCTCCTCGCCGCGAAATTGCACGGTCAGAGAACCGGACAATTTCTGGTATTGCTGGCTGAGCCTGGCCTCCTCGGTTTCCAGCGGCACGTTTTCCTCGCGATAGAGTTCGACGCGCGCCTTGGTGTTACGATCAAGAACCGCGTAGCGTTTCTTTGACAACTTGCCCCGCAGCGGGTGTTGCAGGTAAATCTGCTCCAGCTTGAACTGTCGTGGCTTGAGCTGCGGCTCGATGTTCTCGACGAAGTGCAGGTAAGCGGTCTCGGCGTCCGCGTCGTCGGTGTGGCAGGTCATGGCGATGTAACGGCGCGATGATTCTTCGTCGAGCGCGGCGTTCAATTCACTCCAGTCGAGAAGCCAGCGTTCCAGGTCCGCGGCGCGCTTGCACCGCGCGGCGCGCGTTTCCAATTCGTCGAGCAACGGCGCAATCTGCGTCCAGTCGCCTGAATCAATTTCCTTCGGCACAAAGCGGCGTGGTTTGTGCGGTGGCAAATGGCCAAACGGCAACAAATTCATGGGCCATAAGATGGAGACAAACGCGAGCGGTGCAAAGAAAAACGCGCAATGGGGGAGTGATGGGGGCTTCGGCGGTCGTCGCGCATCACCTCTGCAAATTCAACGTCACGCCCACAAAACGCCACTTCTTTGCGAACTCCGCGTGCGTGAGTCTTTGCCTGCCGTTCAGCGGGTCGCCGACGGTGACGGTCTGGTCGTCCACCTCGAGCACCACGACGTAATGGTCGAGCAGGAACGCAAATTTCATCAAAGCCAGAGTGAGGCCGGATTTTTTGAGCTCGGGGATCGACCGGAAAGCCCGATACTCGCAAAGCAAACCGTCGCGTCGGTAGCGTTGTTGCAAGGCGCGACAAAGCACGTCCGGGGGCGTGCCCATGGCCGCGCTGGTATGACTCAGAATTGCCAATTCACCTTCCCCGGCAGGCAGTCCGAGTCGCCGCAGGGCCGTCACGGCCGCGGCGGGTCCACAGGTATAATCCGTATTTTGGAGGCAAACGCCGTCGGAATCGATCCGCGTTTTCAACCCCTCGAGTTCGTCGTGGTTGAACGCCGGCGCCAGGAACGGCCAGGCCGCCACTTGAAAGACCACCCACACCATCAGCACGCCGATCGCCACACGGTCGCGTCGCCGGGGCAGACGCGAAAGAGGAGTCGTTAAAACCATCGTGCCGATCAGCGCCGTGAGCCCGAACTCAGTCCGCCCCGCCATGAACCATGAAAACGGCGGCACGAATTCCAGCGCGCGGAATCGGTAGGCCAGGCCAAGGAGAAGAATGAGCGCCAGTGGGACGACATAACCGAGTGTCCAGTACGGTTTGGCCAATCGTGAAAACCAACGTCCCACCGACACACCGACACCGCCCAGGAGCACAACGCCAAAGGTCTCGATCCAGGGTTTTAGCGGCGTCCAAGGCTGCATGATTTCCGGCTTAAAAGCGTCGCGCCCGATGGTCTCCAGATCTGATGACGGTGGTGCTGATGCACCGTTGTGCGTCGCGGCGGCGCAACCGCCAAAGAATCAAGGCCTGGACGCTGACGTCTGGCCGTATGATTGGACAAGCGAGAGTGAGGGAAATCACGCCATGGGGTTTGCGCCCATGAACGGCCCGTCCACGGCTGTGCCCGCGAGTTGCCGCCTGCATCCCAAAAGATCGGGAAGCCATAGGGACCATGAACGGTGTGGCGAGACTCCCTCGAGCCTTGATTTGTATCCATTGAAGATCAGGGCTCGAGGGAGTCTCCACCCTCCTCAGTAAGCTGCTACGGAGGACGGGTCGCCTCACCCGGTTCCTGGAGCTCATGCCCTGCTCCGGCGTTTCTTTGGATTTCGTCACCCGCGCTTTTGTGTGTTCAAAAGCGGGTGAGGTATGCTAAAAGCCGGTGCGAGAGATGACGGCTCGCCAAAAGAGCTGCATTTGGATCGAGTGAACAATCTATGAACGCAAAGCTTTTTCTGCCGCTCGCGGTCGCGATGTTGCTTGACGGTTGCGCCTTTTCGCCGAAGACCGACGTTTACACCTATCGCAATGACATCGGCGGTCCGGGCATCGATTTCATCGTGGACAACGAACTCTACAGCGGCGAGAAGCCGAGCGAGCTGGTCTGGTTGAACGCGTCGCGGATCAGGCAGGGCGCCTGGGACGCCCAATATTATCTCGAAGTGCGCTACGAAGCCCTGCCGCAGACGGGCTACCTGGACATCGCTCCCGGCGAAACTCTCATGCTGACGGTGGATGGTCAGACGATGAAATTCGGCGGCGTCGGCAGCCTGAACGAACGCAAAGAAACGGGCGGCACGCTGGTCGAACACGCCATCTACGAAGCCAAAGTGGACGACCTCCGCAAGATTGCCAAGGCGAAGGAGGTCAAGGTCGATATCACCGGCAGTTCGCGCACCGTGCATCGCGAGTTCAAGCCGGCGAATATCGACAAGTTCAGAACGTTCGTGCTCATGTATATGGGGTTTTAGCCCGCGGATTGATAAGCGAAGGTCCGCACTGGTTGGCGAACCACACCGATTTCTACAACCACGCGACGCCCGGATATTTTTTCTGCAACGTTGTTTTTAGTTTCGGATAACTGTTCGCCTTGAACGCGGGCCAGTTGAACGTCGCTTCGAGTCTTTTGCCGTCCGGCGCACAAAGCCAGAGTTTGACCGGCCGTTTTCCTTCGCAAATATGCGGGTGTTCCTTCAGCGCGAAGCATTCGTGCAGCTTGACCTGCAACTCGGGTGAATTCGGTTGGCCGTCCTCGTCGAGGGCGTTTTCTGGATAGAGCAACTTCAGTTTTCGGCCGTCAGGCCAGGCGATAGTTTGCGGTGCCAGTTCCTCACGTGTGTCGCCTGCGCTTCCTTCACCAGCGTCAACCCATGAAAGGCGCGGGCGAGGCATCCCGTGACGGCTGCGTGGTCGAGCGGTGGAAACTCAAGCTCCGGCAGCGCCGCGCACACTTGATTCACTCGCGCGATGAACTGCTTCAACTCATGGTTGACGAGCGGTAATTCGAAGTGGCCCTTGCGGTGCGCCTCCGCCAGGCAACGCCCCGCCTCCGCCGGGTCAACCTCCCGCTGGTGTTCGTGCTGAATGACCAGGTCCTGAAAGCGCGTCAACTTCACGGCGGCGACCCTTTTGTGGGTCCGGTCGAAGAGATGTTCGATCTTGATGGCGAGCTGCTCAGGGAACATCTCTTCAATCCATTCGCGTTTCACCGCCGTGGCAAGCCCGAGCAAGGTGAGGTTTTCGGAAGCGCGCGACGGGACTTCGCGAATTGTCGCCGCGACAAACAGGGTTGCGTTTTGCACCACGCTTTCGCGCATCAACGTTCCCTGGCGGCCTTCGGTCAAATCGCATTCCAGTGTTCCCGGATTGCGCCGTACGCAAAGCTGGTCGATGAAACCGGCCATGACGCATTTCAAGATTCCATCGTCTCCAGTGTTCGGATTTCGGATTTCGGATTTCGGATTCTGGCCTTCGTCGCCCGACAATCGTGCGTTGATCAACCCTTGTCTCTCTGCGATTTCCAGGATTTGTTGACAGGTCTGCTCCACCTGCCGGGCGGTCTGTGCGTGAATGCCGTATCTTCGGCACTGTTCGGCGCTGAAATTGCATTTCTTCGCGAATTGATACGCCCGCATCAGCGTAAAAAAATCCGATGCCTGGCTCGCCTCGAACAATTCGCGGGCTTCAGCGATATGCTTGTCGTCGCGTCCGAGCCGCATCAACAGATCGCGTCCGCTGACCAGCGCCGCGCACAGTGCGGCCGCGGGCACGCAACCGGAATTTGCCGCTTCGACCAGCATCCGCGAGTAGCGCGGGTGCATCGGCAGGCGGAGCATTTGGCGACCGATCGGGGTGAGGTCATTCCCGGTATTTGCGATTTGCGATTTGCGATTGACGGGCGTGTTGGTTTCTCCGACGCGTAAATCGTCATTGGTAGATCGTAAATCCGCCAACGCGCCCAGCGTTTGCAGCAGCTTCTCCGCCCGCTCCACGGCCTGCGGGTCCGGTTTGTCCAGCCAGTCGAACTCCGCCGCCCGCTTGATGCCGAGGGAGTGCAGCAGCAAGACGACTTCCGCCAGGTCGCTGCGCTGGATCTCCGGCGTGTGGCGCTCCGGCAGGTTCAGATGGCCGCTCTCGGTCCAAAGCCGATAACACGTTCCCGGCGCGGTCCGGCCGGCGCGGCCTTTGCGCTGCTCCGCTGATGCGCGGCTGATGGCTTCGATGAACAACGTGCCGATGCCGCGCTCGGCGTCGTAACGCGCAACGCGCGCCAGACCGCCGTCCACGACGTGACGGATGCCCTCAAGGGTCACCGACGTTTCCGCCACGTTCGTCGCCACCACGACTTTTCGCAGCGCGTTCGGTAGAAAGGCCAGGTCCTGGTCTTCGGGCGGCAGGTCGCCATGCAGTGGAATCAGGGCAACGCGCTCCTTCAATCGCGCGGCGCGCAGGGCGCCGAGGGTCGAATTGATTTCCGCCATGCCCGGCATGAAGACGAGAATGTCCCCTGGTTCGCCTGCGTTGACGATCCGTTCCACCGCATCCGCCGCTTGCTCAGTAACCGGGCGTTCGTCCTTGCGGTCGAGGAAGCGAACGTCCACCGGGAAACTTTGGCCTTCAGAGATGAGAATCGGGCAGGCGCCGGGAGGGCCGGGTTCCGAACCTGCCCTGTCATTCTCTGTCGGGCGGGTCGTGGATGGCGTGGAAGGGGTTCCTCCCAAATATTCCGCCACCGGCTCGGCCTCGAGCGTTGCGGACATGACCGCCATCCTCAGATCGGGCCGCCGCGTTTGCTGGAGCTGCTTCACCAGGGCCAGCGCCACGTCGCTCAAGAGATTGCGTTCATGGAACTCGTCGAACAGAACCACGCCCACGTCCGCCAGCGTCCCGTCATCCTGCAACCAGCGAAGCAGGATGCCTTCGGTCACGTAGCAAACGCGCGTGCCGAGCGACGTGCGGTCGTCGAAACGGATCTGGTAACCGACTTCTTCGCCAGGCTTGCACCCGCGTTCCCACGCGACGCGCGCGGCAACGGTGCGGGCGGCGACGCGGCGGGGCTGCAGTACGACAATTCGTTTGTCCTTAGCCAGGCCGCCATCGAGCAGCATCTGCGGCACTTGCGTGGTCTTGCCCGAACCCGTCGGCGCGACCAGCACCAGGCGATTGCCGGAACGCAACGTTGCGACGATTTGCGAATGGATTTGCCAGATGGGGAGGGAAGAATTCATCACAAACGCGCGAAGCGCAGCACGACAGGAGCCGCGGGATGTTGCTAAAGCCTGAGATGTCGCAGCGCCAGCGCGGCCATGGTCAACACCAGCATCAGCCCGTTGGGCATGAATTTCCTGGTCTTGGTCAGCCGCAGGGCGAAGAAAACCAGCAGCCCCGCCAGAATAATGTCCGCGACGTGTGGCTGGAAAATCACGCCGATAGCGCAGAGTATCAGCGCAGCGGCAAAGGAAACGGAGGCAATCAGCGACGCTTTGCTGCCGGCCTTGAGAAAGCCGACCAGGCCGCCGGCCACCAATAACACGATGTAAACCCAGAGAACAGTTGTCGGTTTCATAGTTTTGATATTCGTCGCCGGGATTAAGCCACAAAGAGGCGCAAAATGCACAAAGGAAAAGTCCGCGTCACGGCGTTCGGCGCTGTCCGCAACGATCAATTGCCCGCCACCTCCAGTCCCAGAATTTTCCCCGGCTCACATTCGGCCACCACTTCAAACGGACGACAACAAACGTCACAGTCCGTGGTGAAACGTTGCGAGGCGATGCTGGTGTCGATGACCAGTTCAAAGTCCTGGCCGCAAAAGGGACATCGGACGGTTTCGGACGCTTCCATCGTGCGAAAGGCAAACTGCCAGACATCGCCCCCCAAGCAACCCCTGTTTTTTGATCCGCGCGGAGGAGTTGATTTGAACCTTCAACAGGTGGGGCGA
>QHPW01000055.1 GCA_003219675.1 Verrucomicrobiota bacterium | reverse complement strand
CATTCATAAGGACCCATTAAACAAACATGGCTGGGTGACGGAACTGCTCGGCGCGGGCGACATTGATCGCGTCATCATCGAGTGGCGCAGTTTGCTGCGGCAGATTGCGCACGCGCCCGACCTCGATTGGCCCCGCTGGCGCGGGTTGCAGAAAATCGCGAAAGCCATCTTGCGCGAGACGGAGTCGCCGACGCTTACCAACCTGCCTCCGCTCGAATATCACCAGACGAAGCGCGTGGATCACCGGCTGATTCTGCGGCGGCATTAGCGCCCGGCGCCGTGGTCCTGGGGTGCATCTGGATACCACGACCATCGCGGATGGCCCCCGCTCCCTTTCCATGAACCTGACTCTGGTAGGGACATCGCGCTGCGATGTCCCCGCCCGCGAAGCAGCGGGCGGCATCATTGCGCCGCTGAGAGCGGCGCGGACGGCGCAGCGCGCCGTCCCTACCAGGTTCAGGGTTCAAAGCGCGATAATTTCGTGGAATTCTTCCCATGAACCCGGTGGGGCGAGACTCCGTCGAGCCCTAACTGATTCCTGTGGCTGGGAGATCAGGGCTCGACGGAGTCTCGCCCCACCGTTCATGGTCCAAATGCGCGGTGGCAAAACCGTGGAAACTTTCCATGAACCTCAGAAAGTGGCACAGGCATCTTGCCTGTTCGGGGCTGACAGGCTGGAAGCCTGTCCCACTCTGCAGCCGGCGCCCCGGTTCATGGCCCCAACTCACGTCCAATTTTTGGAGGTGTTCCCTTTCCATGAACCGCAACCTTCGTCCTCGTGCTCATCCTCGTCCTCGTCCTCGACTGGCCGACTCGGTTTCGAGGACGAGGACGACGACGAGGACGAGCCTGTTCATGGTGCCAATGCACGACGGAAAAGTCGTGGACGCTCTCCTGCGAGGCGCGAGCGGGTAGAGGGGCAGCTTTCATCGAATTGGCGCGGCTAATGGGAACCCTCTCCCGTCTCCCCTCTCCTCTGTCGTGGGCGCCCGGGGTCCGCGGGCGCGAGGGCGAAGCCGTTGCCATTACCAGGGCTCGAAGGATTCGCTTTTGAGCAGGCGATCGCTTCTAATCAGGAGCTTTCATGAGGCATGTTTTCCCGAAAAGAATAACCGCCTGGCCGACGGGAGGCATTATCGTGTAACGAAGTTCTCCATTCTTCAGCACCGGAGCGCCGACCATCGCAGAGGCTTTCGCCAGTTGCCATGCAGTTGATTCCTCGCCGTTGATGGCGGTGGCTGCAATGCCGAAACCACTCGCGGAAGGGCCAAAGCCAAATAGCACGGGCCCGCTGTCAACGTCGGGAGTTTCCTTGACGCCTTCTGGAAATTCACGCACGGCGACCAATCCGAGCACTGGCCGGAGGAGGTGTTTCCTGGCCAATTCGTATTGTTGCATCGCGAAAGGAGCATCAAAGTCCTTGAGAAAATGAAGACCATACATCTGTGAAATTCCGCGCGGGCCTTGAAGCTGCCGCCGCGAAGGCGGGTCGATATCGGAGGGGTTTCAGTCGCGGCTCGCGAGTACGATCGCCCCAGGGTTATTTGAGGATGCCGCAGGGGCGTCGGACCGATGCAACGCGGCCAGCGCGTACAGCGCGAGATAGCTCAGACCAAGGAACGAGGCGCAGAGCGTCGTGAAGACGAAAGCGGTCTTGTTGGCGCGGGGATGGATCAGCAGGTTGAAGATGCCGCTCGACAGCGCGAACGGACTGGTGAACACATCCCAACTGTTCCAACGCTCGAACCTTCCAAGGTAAATGCCGAACCCGGTCAGACCGATCATCACCAGCGTGAATCCCCATCCGTTCCGCCACCCAAAGGAGCGCGAGACCAGGCGATGCATGAGATAGAGGGAGAGAAAACCCAGCAGCAGGCCCGTCAACACGAAGGATTGCACCAGCAGGATGTCGAACCAGAGCGGCACCGGCGGGCGCGGCTTCAGGTGCACGAGGTCGGTCACGAGGTAAGGCGAATTGGGCAGGAACAGCAACCACAGGAAGGCGCACACGACGAAACATCTGCGTGATGCGCGAAATCGGTCGGCAAGGAACGCGAAGCCCAGCGGCAACCAGGCCAGGAACAGGTTCCACACCAGATTGCGGTAGGCGAGCTGGTGCGACGCGACGAAGCGAATGACAAACAGGGCGACGCCGATGCCGGAGGCCAGTGCCAGCGAGAGGAAGACCTGCGCGCCACTGCGAATAGAAATGGAAGTTTTCATGTTCATGGGGCGCCTTCAATCCCAGGATTGGGCGAGCATTGGAACTCTAAACGGTGGGGCGAGACTCCGTCGAGCCCTGATCTCCCGTGGGCAGAAATCAGGGCTCGCGAGGACGCTCGCCCCACCCGGTTCATGGAGAGCGAACACCTCCAAAATTCGGACGTGAGTTGGGGCCATGAACCGGGGCGCCGGCTGGAGAGTGGGACAGGCTTCCAGCCTGTCAGTCCCGAACAGGCAGGATGCCTGTGCCACTTTCTGGGGTTCATGGAAAAGATCGAGCATGAGAAAGGTTTGTCGACGATGGATTCGCTATCGTGTCGAGTTCTCTCGTCCAGCGATGGCAAAGCCACAGCGGGAAGAACCCGACAACGCCGAAAGAACAGTCAATCAGCCGCCAATAAATGGGAATCCCGCGCAGCCCGCCGAAGAAAAATGCGTACGGCACAACGAGGACGCAGGCAATCATGCCGAACTGGAACAACCAGACGTTTCGCGCCGCGTCGCGCAGGGCGCCGACGAACGCGATGGCGATCATGAAGTGCCCGAACGCCAGCCAGTCGAAACCATAACCGATGAAGGGATATTTCGCGTTGGTGTCGCGCAACGCATCGCGCACCTTGAGAATCCATTCCGTCAAACCGTTCGCCGTATCGCCACTCGACGAATCAGCGACTCCCAGAATCCGGGCGCTGATATCGAGCTCCCATTGGAGGGGAATCGCCGTCGCGCCGCTGAGCGCCAGGCCGGCGATGAAAAGCCAGGTCAACAAGCGGATGCGGCGTTGCAGCAGCTCAATTCGAGTCACATTCATTTTCCGGTTTTGAGGATTTGTTCCGGTTGCGAGTCCACTTCGCTTCGCGCGCAAAGCACCTGCCGCGCGACATCCACCACCGGCCACGCCATCAACGCCAGTGCGATGCTGAACAACGGCCAATTGAAGCCGCTCGGCAACATCGCCCGCAACGCGTCCATCCCTTTGTTCGCCGTCCGAATGGCGTCGGCCATGAACACAAACAGCGCGAGCGCCACGCCGGAGCCACCGGGCGCCAGGGACTTCCAGTTAGAACCAAAACAGGCGAAGCAGCGTTCAAACTGCGTCACGAAAGTGCCCCACAAAATCATCAGAAAGGCGATGCTCATCGGCGCCCAGACCGGGCCCCACCACGGCAACGGAATGAGAAAGAGAATGTCCCAGTCGAGCAGCGACCGTGGCCAGCCGGTGATGACCCGCAGGAAGACATAGTAAAAGATGTCCCAGAGGCCAAAGGCGAAGACCGCATAGCCCAGACGGCTGAGGGCCTTCTTCCCGGCAAGCCAACCCACCGCCGGCAACATGACCATCGTGGCCAGCTCGCGAACCAACTCAGCTTCGCCAAACTCTCCCGCCTCCGGCAATGGGCCGGGTTGATACGGCTCGATGCGATCAATCAAGGAGCGCAGGTAATAAACCGCCGCCGCCTCCACCCACGCCATGGCCACGGCGTAAAGGGCGACGACAAGCCAGCGTTTGTGTTCCGGACTAATTCGATTCACGGCTGGTCCTCGCGGCGATCCAATCCAACAACAGGAACGAACAGACGAAAAATGGAAACACGCCATAGAGGGTGTCGCTCACCGAATGCGACTTGCGGTCCACCGCCCAAAACACCTGCGCGCAAAATAACAATGCACCCGTGACTATGGCGAAGCCCTGCCACGATGCCGGCTGGTAAAGCCAGCCCCATTTTCGGAACCATTTTGTTTTCATATTCCTGTCTTTTCTTCGATTTGGAGTTTTTCGTCCACGCCCTGTTCTTCGGTTGCCTCATCGCGCGACAATCATGAAGTTCTCCACGAAGGCGTAGGCGACGAGGCACACCGCCAGCCCGCCTGCCAACGCCAGCCACAACAGATGTCCCAAGATTCGCCTGACCGACAGCGCGATGACAAATTCATCGTTCACGATGTCGGCCGACAAATGGAGGACCTTCCAGGCGTTCAAGGCGAACGCGGCGAGCGGTCCGCCCAGCACAACCACGGGCGAGAAAAGCAGTTTGAATACGCCGTGAGCCATCATCGTGTCGAGCAACCGGTTCGCTCCCGCGACACCGAAGGCCGGATACAAAACGCCGGCGACGCTGAAGAACAGCGCCGGCAACAGGAGCACTATGCTGGCGAGTCCCGGTTTGATTTTGAGTGAGTTCATGTCGTTTCCTTTCCGATGTTTGGGATGAGTTGTTTGCGAGGTTGGTAAAATGGGTCTCGAATCCCCGTGACTGGCTCGACCGCCCGACAGAGCAGGACGACGAAGCGTTTCAATTCATTCCTCACTTCTCTATAGTATTCCGTGCGCGAACCGCCAATGGCTCTCAGGCACCGGCCGTGACTGGTCCAAAGCACGGTCGCCGCAGCGAGGCCGCAGACCCAGAACTGCGCCTGCCACAGCGCCCCGTCAAGACCGAGTGGAGAGCGGCCGGCAGCGGCCAATCGGTCACGGTGGAACGCGACGTGGCCCGCCTCGTCGCGCAGAATGAGCGCGCACATCGCGGTGAGCGGCGCATCGGGTGAGTGCCGGCGCAGCACGCGATAGTACGCCGTGCTGACCAGTTCGGTGAGCAACAGGATTTGCAGCTCGAACCGCACGCCGGACACCCGCCGGCAGAGACAAAACGCCGTGAAGCTCCAGTGCGACGTGATGCGACGCCCGCCGAACCGGTCCACGGCGCAGCCGAGCAGGCGAGCGTGTTCCTTTTCTTCAGCGAACCAAAGATCCACCAGGGTGCGCGTCTCCTCTGTGCTGCTTCGATATCGTTCCGCATCGAAGGCGATCAACGAAGCCGGGCCGCCGCCGTCGCCGAGCCGGAATTGCTCCAAAGAAGGAAGCAGCGCGGCGAGGATTTCCGGACGAACCGTTACCGGGACCGACCAGTCCGGTTCGGGGCGGTCCCGGCGGTTCCGGGCAAAGTGAGCAATCCATTTCGAGTAGTTCATAATCGGGAGAGTTACGCAGCGTTCAACTCGAAACGGCAATCCGGGCCGCGCGAGCCTTCCTCGCGATGAGCGGTCAGCTCACCAATGGCCCGTTCTACCGAGTCAATCAACGGGTCCGGCGTTGACGTGCCGGCCGTGATGCCCACCGTCTCCGCGCCGGTAAACCATTCAGGACGCAGGTCTGCTGCCGTCTGGACGTGATGCGCGCGCTCGCAGTGACGGCTGCAAGTGGCGACCAGCTCGCGCGTGTTGTTGCTGTTGGCGCCGCCGACCACCACGACCACATCGCATTGCGCCGCCAATTCGATGGCCGCGCTCTGGCGTTGTTTGGTCGGCTGGCAAACCGTGTCGGTGAAAACCACTTTGGCGTTCGGGAACCGCTGGCGTATCAAAGACACAATCTGACGCACCCGGTCGATGGGCTGCGTGGTTTGGGCGACGACGCCAAATCGCGGGCGCTCTTGAAGTGTGTCCACGTCCGCTTCGTTGAGCACCACATCGAACGCTTTCAAATCTT
>QHPW01000255.1:2654-6079 GCA_003219675.1 Verrucomicrobiota bacterium | reverse complement strand
GACGACGGCCATGGTCACGGTCGAGCTGTGCAGGAACAGGCTGGAGTTTGGATCGAACTTGCCACGCATCCAGATGTAGCCGATCAGGCCGTAGACCACACCGGACATCCCGCCGAAGTCCGGGCCCTGCCATAGATATTGTCCCAAATTTGAAAGCGCGGCGATGACGAGCACCAGTGCCGTCAACACGCGCGTGTTCTGACGCCGCTCAATCATGGTGCCGAAATCAGATAGACAAAGCATGTTGAACAGGATGTGCATTAGGCCGCCGTGGAGAAAAATGGGCGTCACCAGCCGCCACAGCTCGCCGTGACGGATTTCCGGCAGGCCACCGAGCCGGGCCGCCACTCCTCCTGCGACATCATACTGCGAAATGAACATCCACAGAATCCGCCTGGTATCCCCGCCGAAACCCGAAACCAACCATGTGGCCACGCTGAGAATGATGAGAATCCCGGTCAGAAAACCGACACCGCCGGCAAACGGGAAGAGCCTGCCCCGATCGTAAAACCTCCTCTGAGCGGCCTCGTTCTTTTGCCTGATACTCGTTCAGCAACGCCGCCGCAGTGTCAATCTGGTCTTCGGCCTCAACCCACAATTCCCACGTTCCGTCTCGCGCCGGCTCGATTCGGTTGCCGATGCCCTGCGCGTAAAGGTAATCACCGAACGCGCGCGCGCCGGTTTCGCCCGACAGTTGGCCGATCATTCGCATGAACTCGTGGGCTGTCGCAACGGCTTCTTTAAGCATCACTTCCTGCCGGCCAGTTCCAACACCGCCGCAGTCATGGCAGTGACGCCCGTTTTGAGGGTGGGTTCGGGCACCGGGGCGAACTGGCTCGAATGCAGCGAGGGCAGCGGTTTGCCCGTCTTCTCGCTCTCGGCAATCGATTCCGCTTTCTCGGCGCCGAGCCAGAACAGGCAGATGGGAATCTTGTCCGGAGTCCGACCATATTCGCTGAAGTCCTCGCCGCCCATCACCGGTTTCACCGGACGAACGTTCGCCTCGCCGAACCAGTTTTTGAAGGCTGCAGCCAGCCGGCGTGTCAAGGCGGGATCATTGTACGTCGCCGGTGTGAATTCCTGGTCCAGCAGCGTGACTATGGGCATGCGATCCTCCGGCAGACCCGCCGCCTCGGCCAGCCCGCGGGTGATGCGCCTGATGGCAGCGATGGTTTGCTGGCGCACTTCCTCGGTGTAGGAGCGCAGCGTCAACTGCAGCTTCACTTCGTCGGGAATGATGTTGTGCTTTGTGCCGCCATGGATCGAGCCGACCGTGACCACCGCAGGCTCGCCGGGCGGGATTTCCCGGCTCACGATGGTCTGCAGCGCGAGCACGGTCTCTGCGGCGAGAACAATCGGGTCTTTGGTTTTGTGCGGCCACGCCCCGTGTCCGCCGACGCCGCGAATCGTGAGGTCCACCGAATCCACATTGCCCAACGCGTAGCCTTCGATGTAACCGATGGTTCCCGTCTCCAGGTCCGCTTTGTCGTGCAGGGCAACGCAATAATCCGGTTTTGGAAAACGCGTGAACAAGCCGTCCTTCAACATCGCCCGCGCCCCGGCGCCCTTTTCTTCCGCCGGTTGCCCGACCATCAGGAGCGTTCCCTGCCACTGATCCTTCAACCCGGCCAGCACCCTGGCGGCGCCGACAAACACGGCCATGTGAACGTCGTGGCCGCAGGCGTGCATCACATCGACTTCGTTTCCTTTGTCATCCACCGCGCGGGCCCGGCTGGCGTAAGGGAGACCGGTCTGTTCCTTGACCGGCAGCGCGTCGAGGTCCGTCCGAATGAGAATCGTCGGACCGTTGCCGTTGCGCAGAACACCCACGACGCCGTAGCCGCCGACCCGGGGGGTGACCTCGAGACCGGCCTGCTTCAGCTCATCCGCGACCCTCTGGCCGGTCTGCTCTTCGTGGAGAGAAAGCTCCGGATGCGTGTGCAGGTGCTGATAAAGCTCGAACAGCCGCGGATACTCGCGGTTGACACGCGATTGAATCTGTTCGCGCAACGACGCCGGAGGAGCGCCGGCAACCTGCGCGAATGCGAGAGGGGCGGCCAGGCAGAGGGCGCCAAGAACCCGAAAACATCCATTCATAACATCATTGCTCCGATTACTGATTTCGCACCTTCCCGACCAACTCCGACATTTTCTTCACCAGGATCCCTTCGATACTTGCGCGGAACGGGCCATAAACCCCGTAGTAGATGAGCGAGGATTGTGCTTCGTACCCGCCCTCCTTCAGGATGCGCACCGACGGAATGTAACAGGGAATTTCGTAGGCATAGCCAATCAGCCAGGGATGGTCGGCGGCGAAAATCCGTTTGAACCGCCGGCCGTAATCGACCACGTCTTCGCCGCCCATCACCACGAACGTGAGTGCGTCGCCCACGCGAATCGCCGCGAGCGGAAGCTTCATCGAAGCCGGCAATGGCTTGCCTGCGTCCAGCAATTTCAAAGAACTCGTCGCGCGATTTCGAGTGTAAACGTCGCCGTCCTTCGAGTCTTTTTCGATTTGTTCGCGCGGGGGCGGGTCCGCGAACGGCAATTCGGCTTCGTCGTAAGCCAGCTTTAGCGCGCCCTGGACCTGACGCATCGGATGACCGAGGACACCGGCCACCGCGCCGGCGAGTTCCAATCCGTGGCGTTTGGCGTCGAGCAGAGTTCCCCGCGGGGATGGATTCGAGTCTGCGCCCATGCCGGTCAAATAAATCGCGGTGGCGCCCGGATAGTGCGCTTCGAGGTGTTGCCGCGCGTAGGCCATGTAATCGCCCGAAACGATGTAAAAGTCCTCGCCGGCGATGCTGGTGCCGTGACAGGCGTAACCGAACAGGATCGCGCGAACCGCCCCGTTCGTTCCCAAGACCTTCAACACCGGCACGTACCGGTCCACCGGCCCGTCCGGGTTCTCGCCGAAATCAATCCTGTCGCCATTGTAAACCCGGCGGTTCATGGCGAACGTTGCGCGACCAACGCCATGCTCCAGGCGCGCCGGTTTCAAATCCGCCAGTGCCGCGCCGACCGCTTCAGCCAATTTCAATTTCAGGAACGCGCTGTATTTGTGGATTTGTTCCTCGTCCGCCGGCGAAAGGTTATACATGGAGGTGAGCGTATGTTCCAAAACCGGCGCTGAGTGCGTATGGCTTGAAACCACCACCAGGGCGCCGGGCCTCAGGTTGTGTTTGGCGCTCAGCTCCTGCACCGCCGGCGCGATGAACGCGTGGCTTACCTCGCAGTTGTCGAGTGCAACCAGCACCACGCGCTCGTCCCCGCCCTTAAAGGCGATGGCCTGGACCATCAACGGCGAATCAACCTTTTCGGACGAATGCTTCCTCGCCGCGTAGCCCGCCAGCCAGATCGGTCCTTCAGGCGTGATGTCTCGGACGGCGACGCCGGCTTCAAGGGGCGGTTCTGATGCTGCGCGC
>QHPW01000255.1:0-2573 GCA_003219675.1 Verrucomicrobiota bacterium | reverse complement strand
CGCCGTGCCGCAACAGTTCGTCGTGAAATCGTCGCAGCGAGAAACCGGCGCCCTCCTGTCGCTGATAATCGCGGCGCAGCTTCAGAATCTCCAGTTTGCCCACCGTGTAATAAAGATACTGCGGATCGAACGTCCCGCGCAGGGCCTCCCGGTGAGCCGGTTTGGGTTCGTAATAACAGTTTTCCTCGAAGAACTTCGCGGCCTCCTCCAGCGGCATCCCTTCGCAATGCGTTTTGATCGAGACGCACAGGCGGCAGAGCCGCAGCAGCGCCTCGTCCGATTGTGCCAGCCGGTACTTCGCCGATTTAAGCGAATCGCCATTGCCGGCGCCAAAGCCTTCATCGACCATCATCTGCTCGCAATAATGCGCCCATCCCTCGATGAACGCGTAACTGCCGAAGATCTTTTCCAGTCTCGTTGCCGGCGACGCGTTCAGGCAAAGGAACTGCACGTAATGGCCCGGATACGCTTCGTGAATCGTGACGATGTCTGTCGTGTAGGTGTTGAACGCGGTGAGCCATTCCTCTTTCTGCCGCGACGGCCAATCTTTCTCGACCGGCGTGACGTAGTAATAGGCCTCGGTCGCTTTCGCCTCGAACGGCCCTGGCGTGTCCATCGAGGCAAAGCTGGTCGCGCGAAGATACTGCGGCGTTTCTTCGACTCTCGCTCGAACCTGCGAGGGGATCGAGACCATGCCGCGGTCCACGACAAACCGGCGGATCGCCTCCAGGTCCTTCTTCGTGTCCGGAATCAAACTCTCCTCGCTCGGATGGTCCTTCTGTATTTCCTTGAAAACTTCGATGGGCTTCCTGCCCGGGTCGATTTTTTTCGCCGTGTCCGCGAAGACCTGCTGTTCGCGCCGCAATTCGCGCATCCCGATTTCCAGAATTTTTTCCGGCGCAAGCTCAATGAGTTCACCGTAGCGCAGCATCTTCTGAAATTTCTCGCGACCCAGCGCGTAGTGCAGGTGCGCCTTCGGCAGTTGCTCCTTTTCCAGCCAACTGGCGTAGCCGCGCAGCTCTTCGATGGCCCGATGGTTGGCCGCGTTGAACTCGGCCAATAACGATTCGTTTTTGACCTCTTTCAACGCAGCCACCAGGTCTGTGCTCAGGAAGTCTGCCGAGCCATTGGCGATTTCGATTGCCGTTTCGACGAAAGGCTTCGCCAGCGATTTCTCCAGGTTCGCTTTCGCCGCCGCGATCACCTTCGGGCCCTGCTTCTCAATCGCGATGATCGACCGCGCCCGGTCTTCCAGCGGCGCTAAATTGCGCTTGATGTAAATGTTCAGGCCGAGCGCGCCGGCGTAGGTCATCGGATTCTTCGTGTACCCCTCCACGTCCTCGAACTGGAAGATTTCGCTTTTGATCGACGCTTGCAGAATACGAAAGTCGTAATGCGCGCGCGGACTCAGCGACCTGGCGTCCAGCGCGGCGAGCCGTTGATCCAAGCGCTTGAGCCGCGCGAGTTCCGCCTCGAACGAAGCGCGGCTGTAATCCGTCAGTCTGCCATCGTATTCGTGCAGGCCCAGCGCCGTGCCCGTCTGCGGCCGCCAGGCCAGATACCCGGCGATCAATTCGTCGGATAAATCTTTGAAATCCCTTTCCGCCGTGTTTGAGGGAGAACCGGCGGATTGGACGGGTCGCTGCATCTGAACCATCCCGGCTGCCAGCAGAATCAGCAACGTGCGGGCCTTTGTCATAAGTCTTCGCTCGTTACCAAAGAATCGGGCGGAAAGAAAGCCAATTGCGCGAGATTGATCGATCACGGGCAGCCTCCAATCTCGAATGACCGGAGTGCATCGGGACCATGAACCGCTGCGCCTCACAGAGGCGCGGTCCGCACCGCGGGTCTCCGACCCACAGCCTACCCGGTTCATGGGTAGCCTCCACGGTTTTGCAACCGCGCATTTGGACCATGAACGGTGGGGCGAGACTCCGTCGAGCCCTGATTTCCAAAGGACGGAACATTAGGGCTCGACGGAGCCTCGCCCCACCCCGGTTCATGGAGAGCGCCAGGGTTGCATTTTCAGCGCGTTGGGTTTTCAATAAACCGCCTTTCAAAAGAAAGGCTTCATATATGCGAAAGACAACAATGCCCTTTACTCGAAAGGCCCTCGTGACGTCAGCGCTGGTTGCCCTGGCCGGCCTGTCGGCGGCGGAGAACAGACTCGAAGGCGACCGCATCGCCACCAGTGACGGCGATGTAATCATCCACCCCATCAACCACGCCACGTTTGTCACAAGTTGGAAGGACAAGACGATTTACGCGGACCCGGTCGGCGGCGGCAAGCGCTTCGACGGATTGCCAAAGCCGGATTTGATACTCGTCACGGACATTCACGGCGACCATTTGGACGCCGGAACGCTGGAAGCCATAGCCGGCAGCGCAACAATCGTGGCTCCGGCGGCGGTCGCGGAGAAACTGCCGGAGAAGTTGCGCAAACAGACAACCGTGTTGGCCAATGGCGAAACGAAGACCGTCGCCGGTGTCGGTGTCGAGGCGTTGCCGATGTATAACCTCACGGCGGACCGATTGAAGTTTCATAACAAAGGCCGGGGCAACGGCTACGTGGT